>CAZWVF010000020.1:0-32515 GCA_964637695.1 uncultured Gemmatimonadota bacterium
GCTCCACCGCTTGTGCGGGCCCCCGTCAATTCCTTTGAGTTTCACCCTTGCGAGCGTACTCCCCAGGCGGAGCACTTAATGCGTTAGCTGCGGCACTGAGTGGATCGGCCCACCCAACACCTAGTGCTCATCGTTTACGGCTGGGACTACCAGGGTATCTAATCCTGTTTGCTCCCCCAGCTTTCGTGCCTCAGTGTCAGTGCATGCCCAGAGACCCGCCTTCGCAACCGGTGTTCTTCCTGATATCTACGCATTTCACCGCTACACCAGGAATTCCGGTCTCCTCTACAGCACTCAAGAAATACAGTTTCCGCGGCAGGCTGACAGTTGAGCCGTCAGTTTTCACCACAGACTTGTATTCCCACCTACGCACTCTTTACGCCCAGTGATTCCGGACAACGCTTGCTCCCCCCGTATTACCGCGGCTGCTGGCACGGAGTTAGCCGGAGCTTCTTCTGGGGGTACCGTCAGCTGCTGAGCAGGTTTCGTCCCCCCTGAAAGGAGTTTACACCTCGAAAGACTTCATCCTCCACGCGGCGTTGCTGCGTCAGGCTTTCGCCCATTGCGCAATATTCCCTACTGCTGCCTCCCGTAGGAGTCTGGGCCGTATCTCAGTCCCAGTGTGGCCGGTCACCCTCTCAGGTCGGCTACCCATCGTCAGCTTGGTAGGCCGTTACCCTACCAACTACCTAATAGGGCGCGAGCCCCTCCTGGAGCGCCGGAGCTTTCACGACTGTGGGATGCCCCACTATCGCCATATGCGGTATTAGCCCTCCGTTGGGAAGGTTATCCCCCACTCCAAGGCAGGTTGCTCACGTGTTACTCACCCGTTCGCCACTCTACTAGGGATCCGAAGATCCCGTTCGCGTACGACTTGCATGTATAAAGCACGCCGCCAGCGTTCGTCCTGAGCCAGGATCAAACTCTCCATATAGAAATGGTGTGATGGTACCGACCCTGAGGTCCTCCCATCGACACTCTTGGAGTATTGTTCCTTGCTCAAATCACCATGGCCCTACGGCCATGTGAGTCTGGCAAAGTTCCATCTCAAAGCGACTTGAACGGTCGCCCATCGACTTCACCTTCGAACATGTCAAAGAGCATTAACTGCCCAATTTAGGGCAGAAACATCAAGGTAGGAGACTATTCTCCCGAGTCAACTACCAATCAGTGAATTATCTCTATTTAGAAGGAAAAACTGACTCTTCTAAATCTTAGCGCCCCCTGATAAGGGGATCAAGAACAACTGGAATATACAGATCACTACTGACTATCCGGCACGACCAGCCGGTACCGTTTTACGTAAGGAGTCCCATCCTCATCTTCGACCAATCCCAGAAAGAGATCACCATCAATGAACGGAACCGGCCTGGGAAGGAGTCTGTCGGGTACATCGACTCTGCCCAGATACCTGCCATTCATGTCGAAAACATCGAAGAAATAGGTTTCGGTCCAGCAGGGATTCCGGTAGAAGGCGGAGGAGTCTTCCGGTTTCTCGTCGCAGCCTTCATGGTGAATTCCCGGTCCCTGGCGACGCACCCAGATCCTTCCGTTCAGGTCGGGCTGCAGGCTGACATAGGCCGGTTTGTGACCGGGCACATCTTTGCCGTTCCAGGCCCAACCGGGATACTCCTTTCTGATGTTTGTTGTAACCCTGTCCCGATACCACCTGGCCTCCCCAGGTTGAACCGGTGTCCTGTCCCACTCCTTTTCAACAACTGTCACGCCACCATCATAGTGGTAGATCTCGAAGCGATAATCTTCCGATACACCACCCACTATTGACCTGTCAGGACACATGGCCCACCATACGCCTGGTGCAAAGGGAACCTCTTCGGTCCAGCTGCTGATTTCATTGTGCGCCTCAACTTCCCAGGGTTCGAAATCGTACTGCGGTTCCATGAGCGTATCCGCGCCCACCCCCTCTGGCCCGACGACGGCCATCCCGACCCCCGACCTGCCGCTTTCGAGATATATGAATACGGGGGTGAAGAGCTGTCCATCATTGGTAAGTACCATCTGCCGGCCGATGGAGACACCAGATACCAGCGGCCACGTATCCACCGATTCACCTTCAGGGGAATAGACGTTCAGACGTCCCTGACGGCCATCACGGATGAAGATCCTGCCATCGGAAGGATCTACCAGCACGCTCCTGGGAGATGCGAGTTCACCCGGCCCCCAACCCTTCCGGCCGATGTCCCGGATGTGCCTTCCCTCCATATCGTATACACGCAGAGTGGGTACCTGCCGGTCGAGTACCAGTATCTGATCGTTTGCGGCATAGAGACTCTGCACCGATCCGAGCAGATACTCGTCGGGTCCATCGGCGGCACCAATGGAGGCTTCTTCAACGAGCCGGCCCGATCCTTCCCAGATGGAACCGCTGAAGGTGTGTACAACAGTCCTGTTGCCATCGGTGGTTATTTCATGCTGCCATCCGCCCTCTGCAGTAGAACCGGTGGAACATCCGGAGGAAGCCATCACCAGGATACTTATGACCAGCAGCAGTGCCAGCAGAGTCAGCATGGAGCGAATTTCTGCGCGTCGTTCAGACATGATCCTCATCTCAAATACTGGATGTATCGCAGGAGTTGTTTGTTGCATCTATAAATTCAACGACCGGAACCGGCGGCCGGTTCGTGAAAATCTCACCAAATAATCGAATACAGGTTATTCAGCCTTCGGAGGGACCAACCACCTTCAGGAATCGTCTCTTCCCCACTTTTATGATCTTTTCAGCACCGGGTTTTACTTCATGCAGCTGATCCTCGACACGTTCACCATCTATCGTTACCGCTCCCTGATCAATCAGTCTGCGAGCCTCTCCTCTACTTGAGACCAGTTTATGTGTCTCCAGGAGTTCCAGAATTGCGGCAGGTTCTGAAATCACCGCTGTCGGGATCTTCTCCGGCACATCTTTATCGACGATAACTGTTTTGAAATGGGCCTCGGCTGATTCAGCCTCCCGCTCTCCGTGATAGAGGATCACTATCTCGCGCGCCAGACGCCGTTTGAGATCCCGGGGATTGACGCTTCGTTCGTCCAGTTGTTTCTGGACTGCCATCAGCTCATCACCCGGAACGTCTGTGCACAATTCAAACCAGGAGTATATCTGATCGTCAGGAATTGACATGGTCTTGCCGTACATCTCTTCCGGCGGATCGAAGATGCCGACATAGTTGCCCAGACTCTTGCTCATCTTCTCGGTGCCATCTGTGCCTACAAGCAGAGGCAGGGTCATAACAACCTGCGGCTCCACTCCATACTCACGCTGGATCTCCCGCCCGACGAGAAGGTTGAAAAGCTGGTCGGTACCACCCAGCTCCACGTCAGCTTTCAGGGCAACGGAATCGTACCCCTGGAAGAGCGGGTAGAGGAATTCCAGAATGCTTATGGGCTGCCCGCTGCGATACCGGTTGCTGAAATCGTCCCTCTCCAGAAGGCGTGCTACCGTATACTTGCTGGCCAGCTCGAGGACCTGTTCGCTGCTCATCGGCAGGGACCATCTGCTGTTGAAATCTATGACCGTTTTCCCGGGATCGAGGATCTTGAAGATCTGGGTCTTGTATGTTTCTGCGTTGGCCTCAATCTGTTCTCTGGACATCCTCTTGCGCTGAACGTTTTGACCTGAAGGATCGCCGATCAGACCGGTGAAATCTCCAATCAGGAAAACAACCGTGTGACCCAGATCCTGGAACTGCTTCAGTTTGCGGATAGACACGGTGTGGCCAAGGTGAAGATCGGGAGCAGTGGGATCAAAACCCTCCTTGACGATAAGCGGTTCATTCCTGTCGCAGGAGCGCTTCAGCTTGGCGATCAGTTCCTCTTCGGGAACAACCTGATCACAACCTCTCAGTAATATCTCCAACTGCTGGTCAACGGGCGGAAAGGGCATTTAATCTGATCCTCCTCCTCACTCCATGTTATGTTCAGGGAACCTTTGCCCCGATCGCTGGTCAAGGGCATTATAATAGCATAAAGAAAAATGAGGAAAGGGACGGCTGATGGCCGGGGAAGAGAAAACAAGGGAAAATGGCAACCGGTTAATCGGTTTTATCAGGGGGTCAGCTTCGGCCATATGGTCTTTTATCAGATACGACAACATGAAGGACTGGCTCCCCCGGATGTGGGGTCGAAAATTCCTGCTGAAGGCAGTAGCCCTCAGCCTGCTGGCCGGCGTGCTTGCCTCCTTCTTCCTCTACTGGCTCTCCAGGGACCTGCCTACTCCATCTGAGCTGACGAGGATAGAGCAGAGCCACGTCACACGGGTTTACGATACAAACGGCGTACTGCTGAAGGAGTTCTATGTTCAACAGCGGGAACCGGTCGCCCTGAACAGGATCCCGCGTCATCTGAAGGAAGCTCTTCTCGCAGTCGAAGACCGCGAATTTTACAGTCACTGGGGCATCAATCTCCGCCGTTTTGCCGTGGCTATCATGGCCAATATCAGGAACCTCGATTTCGGCCAGGGAGCCAGCACCATCACACAGCAGCTTGCCAGGAACCTCTTTGAAAACATCGGGTCAAAGAAAACCATAACGAGGAAACTGCGCGAACAGCTGACCGCTGTTGCCCTGGAACGCAGCTACTCCAAGGACGAGATCCTGGAGATGTTCCTCAACCAGGTCTACTTCGCCAATGGTGCATACGGGATTCAGCAGGCTGCTCAGAACTACTTCGGCAAGGATGTGGAAGCTCTGGACCTGCTGGAAAGTGCCCACCTGGTCGGGATCCTCCAACTTCCTTTCTTCTATTACAACAATCCGGACCGGGCACTCAGTCGTCGCAACCTGGTACTGCAGTACATGGTTAACGGAGGTTACCTGGACGCAGCCACGGCTGATACTCTCTCGCTCAAACAGCTCGTATTTGCCGAGAAAGCGGAAGAGATCCCCAGCGCGCCCTACTTTGTCGAATGGATCAGACAGGATATGGAACGCAAGTACGGCGCAGATATACTCTACCGCGATGGCGCAACAATTCAGACTACACTCGACTGGGAGATGCAGGCACTGGCCGAGAAATACCTGATGGCCATGCTTGCAGAAAAACAGGCCACCTACGACAGGTGGGTGATCGAGCCCGTCATCCGGGAGATACTCGAAAACACCCCGGAGGGGGAGGAACCCGATACATCCTCGGTAGAGATCCTTCGAAAGGGCTACCGTCTGCAGGGTGCATTCATAGCCATGGATCCCCAGAACGGGAACATCCTGGCGATGATCGGAGGCAGGGACTTCCAGGAGAACCAGTACAACAACGCCACGCAGGCAAAACGACAGGCCGGTTCATCCTTTAAACCATTCCTTTATACTGCAGCCCTCGACAACGGATACACCCCCGCAACGCGGGTTATGAATCAGCCGATTACCATCCCCCAGCCTGACGGCAGTCGCTGGACTCCGGAGAATTACTACGGCAGGTTCAGCGAACCTCTGCCTTTGAGAGAAGCACTGCGACGTTCCATCAACCTGGTAGCAGCCCGGCTGGTAATGGGTGGAGGAATGGGACAGCACGGCTCGATGAGCCCGGCGATCCTGGTCCGCTACGCAAAACAATTCGGCATCACCACACAATTGAGGCCCTACCCATCGCTGGCTATAGGTTCCAGTGAAGTGATCCTTCTGGAGATGGTCCGCGCTTTTACAGTCTTCGCCAACCTCGGAACCAGAGCCGAGGCGAGGATGATCCGATACGTCAGGGATCGTTTCGGAAGAGATATCGAAGTACCTCCGGTCAAACTGACAAAGGTGCTGGAGCCGGAACTGGCCTATCTGATGGTGGATATGATGAAAGGCATTCTTGAAGAGGGAGGCACCGCCGGACTTGCCCGGAGTTATTACAATGTCGATGTGCCTGCCGCCGGCAAAACCGGAACCACCAATGATTTCAGCGATGCCTGGTTCATAGGTTACACCAAGCATGTTGTGGCCGGTGTATGGATCGGATTTGAAACACGCCAGAGCATGATGCTGCCAGAGGGTCGCGCGGTTACCGGAGTACCCGATCCATCCGGGGCCGTTATGGCGATGCCTGTCTGGGCACGATTCATCCGGGATCTCTATAAGGATGAAGAGAGGGACCTGTCTAGGGAGGACTGGGTAAGACCGGCCGGTATTGTAGAAGTCGAACTCTGCCGTACGAGCCCTACACTTGACAGCCAGGATTACAAGCTTGCACTGCCGACCTGTCCCGACAGGTTTACAGAGATCTTTCTGGCAACCAATCAGCCCACGGAAACCTGTACGGAACACGATCCCCGCTATCGCAGGGATTACCGCATTCCACCCCATAACTGATCGAACATGACTTTTATTACATTCAGGGCACTGGCTGCTGCTGATGAAGTTCCTCTTCCTCCATTATCAGGGATTCGCACCGCAATACCCGATCTTTATAAAGCGCACACCTGTTGCACGAAATACAATCAGCAGGTCCCTGGCGGCCATCCAGCCATTCCAGAGGCAGATGAGGCTCCCTTATGAGCGGCCTGCCGAGTGCAACCAGATCAGCGTCGCCGCACTCTATTATTTCCCTTATTACTTCGATCGATTTCAGTCCACCAACAAGGATCACCGGACAATCAACGCTCTTCTTGACCGATCGAGTGAGATGACGGAAGTACGCCTCCTGGTCTCCAGGAGTGATATCCCTCCTGGCTGCTCCCTTATCTGAATCAACCATGCCGCCGCTTACCTCGATTGCGGCTCCACCCATCTCAGAGATAATTCTGGCTGTCTCGATAGCCTCCTTGAGCGGGATCCCATTGGGGATACAATCATCCAGGTTCATCTTTATTAGAATCGGGAAATCAGAACCTACCCTCTCCTGGACCGCTTCCATCACCGCAATCAGAAATCGGCGGCGTTTCTCAGGAGTCCCTCCCCACTCATCCTCTCTCAGGTTGGTGGAAGGGCTGAGAAACCGGGTAATCAGATATCCGTGAGCAGCATGGATCTGAACGGCATCAAATCCGGCCTCCTGAACCCGTCCCGCCGCTGAGGCAAAGTCACCAATCAGAGCTTCGATCTCTTCTGCATCAAGGGCACGAGGCATCACTTTTGTCTTCTTTATCTCCACGCCGGAGGGAGAGAGAGGAGTTGTTTCGATTACAGATGGTCTGCACTGGGGACCACCATGGCTGATTTGAAGTGCGATCTTGATCCCCGACCGCTGTGCCTGTTGTGCTACAAGACGGAGGCGTACAACCTGCTCGTCCCTGTCCAGTCCGGTCTCATTATCGGTCAGTCGGCCATCCCGTCTGATGTAACCATGACCAAGGATGATAAGCCCGCAACCACCCCGGGCGAGAGTGTCGATATACGTGAGCATTTCATGACCAACAACACCATCCCGGTCTGCCCTTCGCTCACCACACGCAGCCCTCACAAACCGGTTGGGCAGCTCCAGATTTCTTATCGCTATCGGGCTGAACGGCATCGCAGTTTCTAATCACTCCCACAGGCAGTAAATTGAGGGTGAACCGCTATCTCTGCATATACCAGTTAAAGTAAGCTGCGAAGGGTCAGGATTAAACCATCAAACGACTGCCTCTACCCAATCATTGAGCAGGCGCCGTACTTCCGTTATCATTCTATCAACTTCATAAGGCTTGTTCAGGAAGGCATCCACATACGATCCAAGCTGATCTATCACTTTCCTGGAAGGGTGAAAAGAGCTTGATATAATCGTTTTGATCGCCGGATCACAGGTCCGGAGTGTCTTTGTGGTTTCCAGCCCACCCATGCCGGACATGGCGATATTAAGGATTACCAGTTTTACACGGCGCGGGTGGGATTTGATGATTCTGACGGCTTCCAGGCCTGATCCGGCAGTGAGAACTTCGTAACCCTGAAGCAACAGAATGTCACGACCCAGACTCTGCAACACGTAATCATCATCCACAATCAGTACAGTCTCCCTGCCGTTCCCGGTTACATCATCGATTTTCCCGGATAAATTGATATTACTGTTTATCACTATTGAACTCCCTGGTATTATTTTCTGTTACCCTGCCGGGGTGGCGAAACTGGTAGACGCAGGGGACTCAAAATCCCCCGGTGGCGACACCGTGCCGGTTCGAGTCCGGCCTCCGGCACCAGTTCTCCGGCAGCCCGCATATCCATACCGTTGCCAATTGATAACCCCGGCCACAGGTAATGACCTGCGGCCGGGGCGTCGCGGCTGTGCAGACACGGATGACGGGCTACCCGACAGAAGCGCTAGCCTTTTATTGCCACCCTATGCATTATAAAGGGGCCGCGATCTCATATTCTGCCTGAATTCCATCATCTGAATACCGCAATTGGTGTGCCAACTCATTCCAATATCCGTCTGGTACGGTCATATAAATCGTATATGTGTTCAGAACAACAACTTACTCTTATTCAACAAGCATTAATTACAGGTTAATTCACAGCTTGTATTAGTGGAAATGCGCACAACAAGCACAAATATTCGTGCACATATAATCAAACATTGAATCTGCAGTCAGTTAGAATCTGTGTAATTTATTATATATTAATAAGTTATTACGTATGCACTATCGATTATGCTAATACTCAGAAATGTATGCACAAAATATTGTGCAATAGTCAGGGATTATTACTCTTCAGTGCATACTCTTCCGGTTTAATACCCAGATTTCTGAAATGATGACTGAGCGTATTCCTGTGCAGACCCAGAAGCTCAGCCGCCTTTACCTTATTGCCGCCAGTAGCCCGAAGGGCATTGATTATAAGTTCCTTTCTGAATAGATCCACCGCCTCGCGGAGATTCTCTTTTATACGTCCAGCAATTTCGGAAGCCTTTCTTTCGGTCTCCATTCGAATCATCGTGGGGGGCATGTCCTCAATAGCAACAACCGGTCCAGGTTCCAGCACTGTAAGCCGTTCGATCAGATTTTTCAGCTCGCGTACATTCCCCGGCCATTCGTATTCCTGAAAGACATCTGATGCTTCATCACTGAGCTTGAGAGCAGGCTTTTTCATCTCTCTCGCATATCTGTCAAGAAAGTGGTCGGTGAGGAGAGGCACATCTTCATGACGTTGTCTCAAGGGTGGTATCTGCACTGATATCACATTCAGCCGGAAGTAAAGATCTTCTCTGAGGGCCTTCTGGCGGACCAGCTCATCCGGGTCGCTGTTTGTAGCGGCTATCCACCTGAGGTCAAGATGAATGGGATTGGTCCCCCCAACACGTTCCATCTCGAGAGTTTCGATTACGCGCAGGAGTTTCGATTGCAGGTCGAGGGTAAGAGAACCGATTTCATCCAGGAAGAGTGTGCCCCGGTTCGCCATTTCGAATTTCCCGATCTTCCTCTCAACCGCCCCGCTGAAGGCACCCTTCTCATGACCAAAGAGTTCCGACTCGAGAAGTGTTGCCGGAATTGCAGCGCAGTTTACTGCGACAAGGGGACCTTCTGATCTTGTAGAATGTTCGTGTACAAATTGAGCGGCCAGCTCCTTGCCGGTTCCAGATTCCCCGGTCAGCAGAATAGAGGCATCTGTCGGTGCGGCCTTCGAAAGTGTGTCGAATACTTTCTGCATTCCTGCCGATTTGTAAACAATCTTCTCTCTCTGCTCAGTTGCCAGCAGGCTGGTCTCCAATGAGCGGGCCCGCCTTTCCAGATAGACCAGTTTGAGTACCTTTTCCACAGCATGTCTGAGTTCGGTGACTTTGAACGGTTTGGTCAGATAGTCATCTGCGCCCGATCTCATCGCATCAACTATGGTTTCGACAGTTTTGTGCACTGTTACGATGATAACCGCGCAGTCGTATTCCCGGCGGCGGATCTCCTTCAATAGATCGAGACCCGAGATTACGGGCATGTTGATGTCGAGCAGAACGAGATCAAAGAGACCGGATCCCAGTATGTCGAGCCCCTCCTCCGCTTTATCCACCGTCGTTATCTCGTAGAATTGCCCGAGTGCCGTCTCATAAAGTCTCAGGATAACTCTTTCATCATCTATCGCCAGAATGCGTGCCATTTAATAGATATCCCTCTACTGTCATGTCATGTGACAAATGTCGGCACCGAGAGTGACGCCGCGCTCGTTACCCTATTTCGTCTTCATTTCAAATACACCGTCCCAGTCCTCGGAAGGCGGGTTCGACAGATACCCGTAGCACCTCTCCTGGTGAACCCTGCTGGGACCATCGTCGGGATCGAGCCCGAGTATATCGTGGAAGAGATCGAGCGCATCCCCGAACTCTCTGTTTCGGTAAAGCTGCACCCCGAATTCGTATCGTTCCAGGAGGCTTTCCAACCCCGCAGGTATCCCCATGTCTGTGGTTTCAAGTACTTCGAAGACCTTTACCGGTTTCGTCTTGCCCTTTACCCGGATCAGATCGAGCTCCCTGCAGATCATCTCACCCTGAAGCTGATCATATGTCATCTCACTGATACAGATGTTGGTCCCCCAGATCTTGTTGGCACCTTCCAGCCTCGAGGCCAGGTTCACATTATCACCCATCACCGTGTAATCCATGATGTGGCGACTGCCCAGGTTGCCTACCAGCATCATACCGGTATTGATGCCGATTCTGGAATAGAGCATAGGTTTCTCCATTCTTTCCCACTCCAGGCGCAGCTCATCCAATGACTTCTGCATCTGCAATGCCGCCTTGCAGGCCTTCAGGGCATGGTCGGCGTATGGAACAGGGGCTCCAAACTCGGCCATCATCGCGTCCCCTTCATACTTGTCGATGATTCCGTCATGCTCCATTACTATTTCGGTCATCACGGTCAGGTATTCGTTGAGGATGCTCACCAACTGTGTAGGAGTGAGTCCTTCAGAAATCGATGTAAATTCCGCCACGTCGCAGAAGAGGACCGACAGTTCCCGTTCCTCTCCTCCCAGAGAGAGAAGCTCGGGATGAGCGATAAGTTCATTCACTACCGATGAGGATACATACGACTGGAACATGCCGCGAATACGGGCCTTCTCCTGAATCTCAGCCAGATATAGTGCAACCGTAGATCCGGAGTAGGCCAGAAGGGCCGCCACTGTTGGTGAGAGAACCCACATCCATAATGAGTATTTGAAGAACAACAGGAATCCCGAAGTTCCGATGACAACGACAATAATCAGTCCTGCTATCCCGCCCATCCGGGCTTTCAGCCTGGTCGTGAGCAATGTCACACCTGCACCAACGAACAGTATAAACAGGTAATTGATCCAGATTGGAATTACATGTATAAACCTCTGGTGCAAAATAGTGTCAACTGCATGTGCGTGGATTTCCACACCAGGCGTGAGCACCACACCACCTCCAGCTCCGGCGTCAATAAATGGTGTTGCCCAGAGATCCTGGTGCTCGGGTACTGTGCTGCCCACGAAGACCATTTTCCCTTCCAGGTACCCCTCGGCCAGCAGATCTTCAAAGGCATCCATATCCCAGTCGCCGATATCGGTTTCAGCATCGTCAACTATCATTGCATACGAGTAGGTTGGGATCGATCCTTTGAATCCCAGGTAATTTATCAGCATCCCCCCTCCGGGACCGCGCGGGATCGGAATGTCGCCCAATTGCCACCCATCTGGGCCGACTCCCACCAATTCCGAATATGGAATATCAAGGTAATGTTTGAGTGCCTGGATTCCCAGCTGGGGCACCTGCCCCTGCTGGTAGTAGTGCACGATTGGATATTCGCGGATAACCTGGTCTATTGGATCCGGATTAATATCAACAATGCCATATGGAGCTCTCCTGAGAACTCCTGCCGGCTCTTCCAGTGACATGCTCCTTGCCAGACGTGTTTCAACTGCGAGTGTCTTGGCTCCCAGAATCGTAATGCCGGTTTCCTCGATCACGTCGATAAGTTCCTGATCCTGGTCGGGAAATGCATCACCGAAGGTAGCATCGAATGCCACAACCTTGACACCGGCCCTGGCCAGGTTTCTGATCAGGATCGTATGCCATTTGCGGTCCCAGGGGTATCGACCGAGCGATTGCTCCGAATCCACATCGATGGCGATGATTGCCAGCTCCTCCGGTTGAGGGAGTTCGCCACGGAATGTGAACCAGGTGTCGTATATGCTCTTTTCGAGCCGCCGGCCGAGGCGGCTCTCGGCCAACACCAGGGAGAGGAGAGGTACCAGAATCGCCACGCCCAGCAGAAAGCGGCGGACGCGACGATCCTGGTCAGAAGTGGTAGCGGGCACGACCGGTTACAGGCGGATCAGAACGCCTGTGTTACCCTCAAGCGCACAGCAAGCTGTGAAGTGTCAAATCCTACCCGCCGGGTATCCTTATATGTGGTCAGACCTGCTCTTAAAGTGGCGAATGAAGTGGCTGCCCAGTGATACTCGGCACCCCCCATCAACTCGAACTTGCTGTAATCGAGTCCGAAGGCACCTGCCGTTTCCGGACTCGATGCCGTCGTTGAGACGATATCCGCCGTAGCCGCCAGGTTGTCGTTGATGGCATGCCTGCCCTTTATCAGGAGACGGTTGAACGTAGTTACGGCATCGGTGTAGCCGGTCAACTCGCTCGTGTTGAGACCATACATTATCGAAAATTCTGTGGGACGGCTCTCCATCCGGTTGTTGAATCCAACCAGGTAGTAGGTGTTCTTGGTACCGGTGAGGGGATTGCGGGCATCCTCACGGCCTACACTGGAGTAGTTGAAGCTGAACCGGGATCTGAGGCCACCGATCATACGGACAGGGAAGTAGGCTCCAGCCGAGTATGTACCGGTTTCTTCGTCCACCCCACCATCCGCTACATCATCCAGGTCGTTGTGCCTGCCGTAGGTCCGATAACCGAAGGCAAAACCGGGTGCGTTCATATCGGACTGCCATGAAAGATCCAGCGTGAGGGCGGAAGTTCCAGTAGTGGCAGGCTTGCTCTCATCAAGGTTGTCCTCATAACTCTCCCACCCCACAGTCACACCAAGACGGTTGTCCAGAATCCTGAATGAATCCTGAACTCTCAGACCCGAACGGTCCTTCTGCAGGCTGGAATAGCCGAGCGTGTTGTAGGAACCTCCTATATTCCGCCACCTGGCACCAAGCGTATGTGTACCGAGCTGCAGGGTACTCCTGATCTGCTGCGAGAAATTGGTCATACCCCGAGGATCGATCGGCAGCATCGACTCATTAATGATGAAGAGGCTTGAAAATTTCTCGGGATCGAAGGGCAGATCGATCGGATCGTACCCCTGATCTACCATGAGCTGATTCAGCTCATCCGTTGTCAGCGGCCCGCCGCTGATGTCGTTGGCATAGAGACTGAAGGCGTTGTTGTAGCTGAGTGAGAATTTTCCGCGGAATGCCTTCAGACTCAGATCGAGACCGATGACCAGGTTGTCCTTTGGATCGGGATTAGCCGTCCGACTCGCGCCTGTACTGTCAGCTGCCGTCCGGAGGAATGCGATCGAACTCGTATCGTCACGTGCTTTCATGAATGTGATGCCGAACTGAAGACCTCTGCCAGAACCGAAGTAGGGCCTGACTGCAAAGAGATCCATCGCATAAGTGCCGCGTCTGAATACACGGGTGGGATCGTCTGAATAGAGCTGCGATTCCACCGCGCGGCGGCTCTGCCCGCTGACAACCATCACGTTGAACAATCCCGTCCTGAGATCGAGCGACCATCCCCTCACCCTGCTGCCCCACAGGATCAGCTCCTGCATGCGCGGATTGACATCACCCAGAGTCAGCGTCATCCAGCTGCTCTGCAGGTTGAAACGGTAACGGTTGATCGGCTGCCTGACATGGGACTCGTAGCTGTTGAAGTGGGTATTAATTGAGTAGCGCCACGATCCTCCCAGGCGGCCCCGTGCGTTCAGCCGAACCCTTCCGGTATAGGGCGCTTCACGCCGGAAGTCAGCACCGTCGCCGCCGACATTGGTCATCATTCCCTCAACGGTCACATTCCCCTGCATGAGTGCCCATCCTGGTAGACCCTTGCGCTCCTCCTGGATGCCGACTGCCGCCAGAGAAATACCCTCCGGCGGAGCACTGCTCGTGAAGCTCCAGTTCACTGAGGGAAGAGCCGACCCACTCCGGGCCCTCATTGTGATCACTATGCTGTGAGGACCTCGAGACAGGGGTGTTGATGGGAGCCATACCAGAACATCGCCGTTGATCGTAGCTTCAGATGTAAGGTCAACCCGATCCATTATCAGACGGACTGATGCCACATCGAGCAGGCGGTCCGGATCGATAAAAGAGAGTGATATCATCTCGGTTGTCTGCGGTACTGCCGCTCCGGGATCGGGCGAGAGTATCAGGGTTGAGAAATTATTCTGCTGACCGGCTGCCGGCGGTGCTGCTGTCAGCATCACTGTCAGAATCGCTCCCATAAGGGGGAGCTTTGAAACAGGTCGATCTGTTCCGTCGGACATCGTGCTCCTCCTTTCCGGGTTAATTCTGAACCGGTGGAATGAACTGTTGTGCCTGATCCCTGGGCATCCGTATTATCATGGTCTTCTGATTCCCGTTCTCATCGATGAACTGAATCTCGATTTCGATCATGTCCTCCACTTCGGATCCACGGCTCTCTTCTTCGGCCAGGCCTGTAAATGATGCCACCTCTTCCGGCTGCGTTACGCCCACCGAGGGTGCTGCCGAAGCCTCGGTCACAGTACCGGTGAATCCGGCCGGGATCTCCACCGTACCGACGTCGTTGAAGAAATCGAGGACTCCGTCAACCGTTATTATCGTTGTGGCGCCGTCTTCAGCCACCCTCACGTAGAACTCCGTTCCCTTCACTGCTGCAACGGCTGTCGGGGTCTGGATCCTGTATTCGGCGTTCTCCCGCTTGTTGATCCTCGCCCACAGTTCACCGAATTCAATCTGAAGAGTTTTCTGCAGAGCGTTCCTCTCTCCCTCCGCCCTGATACTCATCTCGGTACTGGGATTCATCCGCAAGACGGAACCGTCATCGGTAAAGCGGATGGCGGCACGAGTGTTACTGGATGTCGCCAGCTGATCACCGTGGTTGATGATATCGCCCATGGCGCCTGCCTGGGCCCCACCGGATAGAGCTGTTATCGCGATCTGCTTGTCGAGCATCAATCTGTACACAATGGCCACATTCTGCTGCTGGGCCTCAGCACCGAAGGGAATCATCCCCACCAGAAGAAGCCCCAGCAGTGTACCTGTTGCTAATCTTCGCATCGGGTTTCTCCTATCGGATTATGATAGTGGCAATCTGAATCTGCCCGCTCAATACCTGCTCGAGCAGGTTCCGCAGCGCGTTCAGGTCGGTCGGCTTGCCGTCCACCAGCACCATTCCGGTCGGCTGGTATCCCTCCAGCTCACTCGATATACCCTGCAGTTCCTGAATCCGTTCGACCATGGTGGACACCTCTTCTTCAATCCCTGCACCTACAACACCGGCAGAGGGATCTTCCAGCTTGAACCAGAAAATGTCGCTCTGGAGCTCGTGCGTACCCGATGAAGTCTCAACCAGTCTCTCAACCTGCCAGGCGTAGGTCTGTCCCGCTTCAAGGGCAATCGCTTCAACCGATGAGGGATAGATCTCAGTGGTCTGGTTCTCCACTATTTTCTCCCAGGTGGCGTAACCCTGCATCGCCTCTTCAGCAGAGGTAGCTCCTTCAACCTTTACCACCCGGATGCGAAATCTTGAAGTCAATCCAGATGCAACCGCGTCCGGGCTCCAGAAAAACTGTGGTGTCTCTGTGGCGATTACGAGAAGACTTCCACCGAATTCAGTGCCCGGGCCCACCAGATCCACACGGCTTGGATTGCTGACTATGATGGAGTGTGAGAAGCTGGCACCCGGGATCGGCTGATCGAACTCATCGTGTATCGCTACGTCGAATACGAAAGTACCCGACGGCAGAAGTCCTGTCTGCAGTATGAGATCCTGAAGCGCTTCTCCGGTTGTCTCGTCGAAACCGGACTTACCCGAGTCGATACTGAACCTGGAGCCCTCCTGACCGAGGTCACGGTTGCTGACCTGCAGCACTTCAGAAGCCTCGAGTGTAAAGGGCAGACTCTGAGCCCACGCCAGAGTGTTTCCGCTGAGCTGAAGTGCAGCCAGGTTCTCGATTCTCAGTGTGACCTTGAGGGATACATTCCGGGCGGTCACGGTTGTATTGGTTATCACAACCGTGAAGAGGTCGGACATCATACTCGTGTCGATCGATTCCTGGGCCAGATCTATGAAGTCTGCCACATAGAAAGTCTGCATGTCGGGCTGATGCCAGATGAAGTTGACTGACACCTGCGCTCTGCCCTGCGAGGGCAATAGCAGAAGCGCGGCGACAAGCCCGCAGGCCAGGCACCATCTTGAGCCTGTGCGCATGATTATTTCCTCCTGGGTTATTTCAGGCCCTCCCGGTCAAGGGCCTCTGGCGCCCTGGGTCATAAATCCGTTGGAATTATAACTCAGGACACCTGGCTACCGGATGCGGCCAGCCGTAATATTTTACCCTATTTTTCTGAAGAATCACCCTCTAAAGCAAAATTTGCCTAGGAGCCTGTCGGAGTAACCGGCGAACGCGAGGTTTGCTCTGGCTCCGGCCCGACCAGGCGGCTGAGCCGGAGGCCCGGAAACGTAGCCACTGTGCTACGTTGAGGACATCCGGCGAAAGCCAACGCCGTCGGCCGGATGCCAGCGCAGACCGCAGCCGGTGGCTTACTCCGACAGGCTCCTAGAGTCCAAAAAAGCGCTGGATACGTTTCAGGAGGGCCTCTTCGCCCCGTTCACCGGCTAGAATCCTCTCCTCTCCCTCAACTATCCTCTCCCTCGCCTCGGTTAGTTCCTGAGTACGCTGGTAGTAAATCGAGGCCATTTCTGCGGCAACTTCGGGGTTCTCCCTGATGATCCCGCCGAAGGCATCCTTATCGATGATTACGACCCGGACGTCCTCGATCGCCTTTACCGTTGCGTTGCGGCGGTCACCGGCGAGAAGGCTCATCTCTCCGAAGAAATTGCGCGGCCCCAGCACAGCCACCGACGCTTCCGTACTGCTCCCCTCCGGAATAACCAGTACCTCCACCCTGCCCCCCTCTATGACGAAGAAGGAGTTGCCTTCGTCACCCTGTTTTACAAGAACTTCGCCACGTCCGAAAAATTTAAGAGCGAGCCCCTGGGCAAGTATCTCGACCTGGTTGTGGCTGAGGGGAGCGAAGATATCCACCTGTCTCAGAAGATCGGTAATGCTGTCTACCTGCTCCTCGACGGTCAGTTCCTCCTCTTCCCGCATGTAGACATTCCGGATAGGCCAGGGAATGGTGATGTCGTATCTCTTGAAGACGTACCAGATGTTTGTAAGGACCTCATCTGAGATCCTGGGTATTCTGGCGAAATCGCGCACCCAGAAGCGCATTCTGTAGATGATGGCGTGATCGCCGTACTCGTGCGTCAATACCTGGGGGGCCGGCTGGCGCACAACGTCGGCACACTGGAGGATACCCTCCATGATCGCGCCCTTTACTCTGTTGGGCGGTTCCTTGTATTCGGTGCCTACAAATCTGTCGATGGCCGTACTTGGGGTGTGCATATTCAGGTTGTGGATCTCCGCCTTTGAAATGACTGAATTCGGTATCACAACCCCCAGGTTCTGACGCGTATTCAACCTGGTTGCACGCCAGTTGACCTCAACCACCTCACCTTCAACATCACCGACCCTGATCCATTCACCCTTTGAAAAGGGGCGTTCGAACTGCAGGACGACCCCGGAGAGAAGATCTCCCAGCACATTCTGCATCGCCAGACCAAGCACAAGTGTTACAACTGCAGCTCCTCCTCCCACGGCCGCGGCATTAACATTGTAGATTCTGATGAGTATGAAACCGACGCTGAGCACAATGATCACCAGCTTCAGTGTGTCTCGCAACAGCTTTGGAACATCTCTGCTCAGCTGTTTGCCCATATAAAAATCGAAGATCACCATATCGAGCAGATGAGCGATAAAGAGGGCGCCGATCAGGATCAGGATCGTGATGAGGAATGTAAAGAAAGCCCCCTCCTGCAGGCCTGCCAGCTCCCCTGCTTTCAGCAGCCGTTCCAGGCCGTAGAGCGCTTCCTTCCCCCTGTTTCCGAGCAGAAGGGAACCGGTAATAAGCACTATCAGGAGGCGGATCGAGCGGTCGAACCTCTTGACCTTCTCCTTCAATACTCCCCAGCGGTAGAGAGCCCAGGCAGGCACCAGAAAGAGGAATCCATACATCAGAGCAAGCAGACCTGGCCGGATGATCTCGGACCAGATGTTCATTCCCACATGCCTATCGCTCGGAGGAAACCGAGTGATTCAACGGCCCTGCTCAGGCCCATTTCGAGGACAACGGTTGCATCGCTGCACGCTCCGCACAGTTCAGGCAGAATCGACTTGTAGGGAATCCCTCCCTGACCCAATGCCTTGTGATCGTCGCTCGCCCCGTCGTTATCGTTGAGATGCAGGTGTTCTATCACATGCCCCATGTTGACTATCCACGACGGATGTCCATCGCGACTGTACAGATGAACGTGGGCGGGATCGTAGCAGACGCGCGTGGAATCGTCGCTGAATTCTTCGAAGAGTTCGTTGAAGAATTCCGCCGAAGGTTCATAGCTGTTCTCGATGCAGATGGTAATGCCTGCTTCTCCGGCAGCTTCGTTGGCATCTTCCCAGGAAGGTTTGGCCAGACGCTTCCAGCCGGGCAGGACGGCATTTGGTAACAGTGGATTAAAAAAAGTATGGAAGACTATCTTCTCGGCTCCCAGTGCTGCGCATATATCTATTCCGCGCAGCAGGCACTTACGGGAATAGGCTCGTATGGTCGGGTCGAGACTTCCCGGATTGAGGTCGTACAGCGGGCCATGCGTTGTAACAGTTAATCCCCACCTGTCAAATTCCTCCCTTGCCCGCTCGGCATCACCCATCGCACCGCTTTCCATAAGCCAGTCGGTATTATAAAGTGTGACTTCGATACCCAGTCCTTCACGTGCTGCGATCTCGGTCGCTGCCTCTACTTCATCGATCACCACACTTAAGAGAAGTCGTTCGATCATAAAGCAATGATCCTTCACTGTGTCCCATTCTGGCTTCTACAATTTCGAAGCTGTTGTATCGGGACGTCTTGTCTTAAACATCATCTGCCATAGCGTATAGTTATTCATGTCAGCCAGCAGTATCCTGAGTTCTGCAAGTACTGTTTCCATCTGTGCCAGGTTGCGTCCTATCGCGGGCCCCTCGGTCTCAAGCAGAGAATCTGTGGTGGCGGCAAGAGCCTTGAATTCACTCATCAGCGCCTGTGTAGTGTCGAGCATGCTCGCGATGCGCGGACGGTTCTCCTCGACCATGCCTGTAACTATCTTGAGCGATGCCACAGCCATTCCAATACCGGCAGTCAGGCTGTCCGCCAGCGTAACGAACTGCCCTTCCATGCGCTTAATGCTCTGTCTGCCGGTGGCCAGAGTAGACCGAACTTCTTCAGCAATCGCGCCTGCCACTTCAGGGCTGAGCAGATAAACAAGCTGCGCTGCAACCTCTTCTATCTTTTTAGCCAGTGAATCTGCTCTGGCGATTATCGCCGACAGGTCGGTAGTGGATGCCCGCCCGATATTATCCCCATCCGTAAGCAATCTTCCCGGCTGCTCAGGGACCTGAAGATTGATTACAGTCTCACCAATGAACCCTCCCTGCGATCCGATAACTGCAGTGGTGCCTTCATAAAGGGGGAACTCAGCATCTATCGACATGGTGACATCGAAATGAAGAGTCGGCTCGAGCATCGGTTCGATGCGTGCGATCTCGCCGACCCGGTAACCCCTGACGTAAACAGTCGTACCCACCCTCATATTGGCGAATTGATCAACCAGAACGTGTATATCTATAGTCTCGCCCTTCAGTATCCCTGCAACTGCCATGAGCCCGGCTACTATCGCTGCACCTGCACCCACAACGAACAATCCCAACCCGATATCGTGTCGCTCGAAATTCATTTCTCAGAACGCCTCTCTCTTCATTATCAGGTCGCCAGGATAGACTTTTCCGCGGCGGTCGAATTCCTTCGGATCACCTGAGAACACATTCTCTCCCTTGCTGATGATAACCATCCTGTCCACATACCTGAATAATCCTTCGTGAAGTCCCTGTGAAGTAATGAGAACTCCCGGATCGGATGGGCGTGGATCGCGGTCGAGCCACTCATCAGGTACAGGGCCGAAGGCCAGGTTGAGCAGATCGCTTCCGGAACCTGTATCGATTTCCATCAGAGGATCCTCGAAAATCAGGAATCCGGGGGACATCACCCATGCACGGGCCAGTGCCACCTTCTTGCGCGTCGATTCATCCAGTGCCGCCGGTCTCAATCTGCTCGATCCGGTAAGCCCGCAGCGATCGAGCAGTACATCGACGTATTCGCCGACTCCCTGAACGTCCTTGAAACGAGTATGGTATAGCGCGGGAAGAGCCACATTATACCACACTGTAAGGTTGCTGATCAGACCGCTGTTGTGAAAGAGGTATCCCACCTCGCGCCGCAGCTGCAGTTTTTTAGTTTCTGAAAGTCCGTTCAGCACGTTGCCGTTGAGTTCGATCTCTCCTGCCTCAGCAGATTCTATCCCTATGAGAATTCTGGGAATGAGCCGGGCCGCCGATTCAGATTCCACGACCATTGCAACCACTTCGCCCCTGATTATCTCAAGGTCGAGCCCTCGTAGAATCAGCTCGCCATCATGACTGACATGCAGCCCGCTGCATCGCAGAACTCTCTCGGGCTTTGAGGCATCTGTCTGGTTGGCTGACGACATATCGATCAATAGTAGAAGATTGCTGAGATGATCCCTGAAACCAGAAACACCATGGCCAGGCATTCCACTACTGCCCTGGTAGTTGCCTTTGGCACGTCTGTAGGTGCGCCGGAGGCGATCAGGCCGTGAAATGATGGAAGAAGAGCTATTATCACTCCGAAAAGGAGTCCTTTCAATCCGGTCACCCAGAAGTCTGTAATGGTTAACTGGTCGAGTATGTAGCGCATGTAGAGACCAGTCGTCATCCCTGTGGTCAATCTGGCTGCAATATAGCCGAATATGAGAGCCACGACGTCGAAGTAAACCACCAGGCACATCGTTGCGACTGTCACGCCTACCAGGCGGGGAAAGACCACATAGTGCATCGGGTCGATACCCATTGTTTCCAGAGCGGTTATCTCTTCTCCGACCCTGTTGGTGCTCAATTCTGCTGCTATGGCAGTACCGGAACGGCCGATTACAAGAACGGCTGTCAGGATGGGACCCAGCTCGCGTACGAGGGCGACCACGAAAACTGTTCCCAGAATCGCTTCAAATCCCAGTGCTGAAGCCTGGTTCAGTACCTGGATTATGATTAGAGCAGAACTGATAGCCGCCACGAACGTCAGAAATGGCATGGCATGGAGGCCGGTGAACTTTATCTGGTTGAGTATGACACGCCAGGTATAACCGATCCCGAGAGACCTGAGCCTGAACATCACGCCTGCAGCCTGGAATGCGAACCTGTATTTGTTAGAGATGCGCTGCAGGCGCCTGCGTGCCCACAGGCCCAGTCGTCCCAAAATCGTGATGATTCCTGTATGCTGTAATTGTGCCGTCGCCATGGAGCGTCAGTATAAAGATGCCTGGAAGCTCACGGCAAGCTCCTGCTGGTGATAATTGCAGCCTGCTCATAAGTTGGGTAAGGTTAAGTCTGTCTCGACGTACTAAATGCAGCCAGAAGGTTCCATGACTGAAACCGGTAAAGAGAACAGGCGCACATTCACCAACCTCCTGGTAAGTGCTTTATCCTGCCTGCACAGTAGAAAGGAACCGGATATCTCAATGCAGGAGTTCCTTGATGGTATCAGGGAACTCTTCCAGGTTACCGGTGTGCTATGGTGGGAACTCGATCGGGAAAGGAAAAGCCTGGTTCTGACTTCATATTCCGGTCCGTTCGATTCGAAGGTTAAAGGTCTAACCATACAGGCGGACGACGGATTTGCCGGAGCTGTTCTGCAATGCGGAACACCTCAGGTCCTCGAAGGGTCGGCCCTCGTATACGAACTTCCCGAAGCACTCACTGCACACAAGGAAATAGAGACAGCTCTCGGTGTATGCGTAGACCAGGATGGAGAGCCATTCGGGATTTTGATTGCCCTTTCCCCCTCAGGTGCTTCTCTGGCCCTGCAGATGATGGAAACAGTACAGCTGCTCGCGGCAGAACTCGGACGCGCTCTGGGGACCTGGCGGTTGAGAGCAGAGCTGGGGGCTCAGTTCAAGAGGATGGAGTTGTTGCAGGGCCTGAGCCAGATCCTTCAATCAGATGATCCGGTTGACCTACGGCTGCACAAACATATCGACGCATTGACGGCAGCTTTTAATGCCAGTTACGGGCACATTCTCCTGTTCGACGAGAATGAAAATGTTCTCAGATTCCGGGCAAGTTCCGGCGTAGCCCTGCAGGATATCCAGCACGAGGAGATAAAGCCGGGAAGGGGAATCATCGGTAAAGTGTATCAAAGCGGCCAGCCGATCCTGGCTGCAGATGTTCTGCAGGATACCGACTATATAGAGGGATACCCCGGAGTGCGCAGTGAAATGGCAGTGCCGATAGAAGCCGAGGGTGAGGTTATAGGAGTTCTCAACCTGGAATCGGATAAACCGGAAGCATTCGACCCGGTCGATCTCAGAATGGCCTCTATTTCAGCATCTCAGACCGGTGCAACATTGCGTCATGCACTGGCCTACGACGCCGCAATCCACCACCTGAAGGAACTTGAGCTCCTGAACCGTGTTACACAGGCTATTACCATTACAGATGACATAGACGAACTCCTCCAGTCTATCGTCGACGAAATCCACACCACCCTCGGTGTAACTTCGGTCGCAATACTGCTTGTAGATCCTGACGGTGTCGAGATGAAGGTGCATGCCGTTGCCGGTGACAATTTGACCGAGATTGCGGAATTGAAATTGCGTATTGGAAAGGGTGCAACCGGTGTGGCCGTGATGGAGGGCTTGACCCAATACCTTCCTGATGTGACCAGAGATGAGAGATATGTACCGGCCAATCCCAATATCCGGTGCGAACTGGCCGTCCCGCTGGTCAACAAGGGATCTGTTGTCGGCGTGCTCAATCTGGAGAGCACCAGCCTGAACGCTTTCAGCAAGGAGGACCGCCACGTGGTCGAGATCGTGGCAGCCCAGATAGCACAGATTCTTGCAAAAGCTCTACTATATGATGAACTGGCCACCATGGCCGTTACTGACGGCCTGACCGGATTATTCAACCACAGGCAGTTCTTCATACGCCTCGAAGCGGAATTCAAACGCGCCGACCGATACACATACCCCCTTTCGCTGATCATGCTCGATATCGATTTCTTCAAGGATTTCAACGATACCTATGGTCATATGCAGGGTGATAAGGTGTTGAGGAAGATCGCCTCTATTATTACTCTGACCATGCGTGAAACAGATGTTGTGGCACGCTATGGAGGAGAGGAATTCGCGGTCATACTGCCTCTCTGCCACGAGTCGACAGCGATGGAAGTTGCCGAAAGACTCAGAGTCGGCATCGAAAGTGCCAACCTGGGTGGTGACAGGGAATCGCCCCCCCTTACTATCAGCGTGGGAGTATGCTCTGCGCCGAAAGACGCCTCTACCTATGAAGAGCTGGTCAGGAGAGCCGACGATGCCATGTACCACAGCAAAAGGAAGGGCCGCAACCTGTGCACGCTGTGGAAACCCGACATGACAGAGAAAGAATCGTAATCAGACATCTCTTCTCAACCGCACAATACAGCTCCACCGTTGACGTTCAGTATCTCTCCCGTGATATGTGAAGCCAGGTCAGATGCCAGAAATACTACGGGCCCTGCGATCTCCTCCGGCAGTCCCATCCTTCCGCGGGGAATGCTCTCGTCCACCTGTGCCATCTCTTCCTCTGAAAGTGCATCGGAAACCATGTCGGTAAGCACCCATCCGGGGGCTACTGCATTCACCGTTATCGCATCGGGAGCCAGTTCGACGGCAAGCGACTTGGTCAGGCTCTGTATGGCCCCCTTGCTCGCTGCGTAATGGCTGTGCCCTGCCTCACCGCGCTGACCTGCAGTGGAAGAGATGTAGATGATACGCCCGTAACCCTTGTCTCTCAGGTGTGGCACGCAACTGCGGGTCAGGTAGAATGCAGAATCGAGGTTGGTACTCATCGTCTCCTCCCACACCTGATCGGGCATCGACTCGATAGCCCCCCCTGTCCAGATGCCGGCATTGTGCACCAGGATGTCCAGCCCCCCCAGCCGGGATATCGTTTTCTCGATAAGGTCCTCACACTCCTGTCGGGAAGAGATATCGGCCTGAACAGCATATGCGTTCAGATTCCTGGCCTTCAGTTCGGCTACCAGCTCTGCGGCTGTCTGAGAGCGCTCCCTGAAGGAAAAGGATACAGTCGCACCTGCTTCAGTCAGCGATCTTACGATCGCTGCCCCGATGCCCCGAGATCCTCCCGTGACAAGTGCCAGACGTCTGCTCAGATCGATCATAGCTTGTATCCGATATCGCGCAGGAACCTGTGTCGTGCCTTACGGTCGTTGGCACCCTCCTCTCCCAGCGGAGGCTCTCCATCGATTACTCCCATCACTCCCCTCCCGGAATCCGATTCGCCGACGATGACTTCAACACGGTTCGCCGTGGCGCAGAAGATATGGCAGACTTCGGGTACCATCTTTACGGCGTTCAGAATGTTTATCGGGAAGAGACCAACAAGGAAGACCGAGAAGAAGTGACCGGCAGCCACTTCTGAGCAGGTTTTGCGGGCCAGATCAACCATCGCGTCGTCGGTTCCGGAAAAGCGGATCAGCCGCGGGCCCGACGCTTCACAGAAAGCCACTCCGAACTTTGCTCCCGGAACGCTCTGCACGATCACCTCGTGCAGATCTTCAATGGTCTTGATGAAATGAGATTGGCCGAGGATGACGTTGACATCCTCCGGCTTCTCTATGGGAACCAGTTTCAGTTCCATCGTGCTATCCTTCCCTTTGATCATCTTCGGAACACCAGCTATGCCAGTCTCGTATGATGTTGTAACTTAGTTCACGTACAGAAACGACCCAATTTTATTAATTCAGAATGAATCCGGGCAGATAACATGAATAAAGCCTTTAAAAGCGTATTACGCCGTCTGGCAGGCATCATCCTCCTTCTACTCGGCTTTGCAGGCCTCTTTCTGCCCGGACTTCAGGGGATCCTCATGATAGCCGGTGGATTGCTGATTCTCTTCCCTGAAGATACGGTCATGGGCAGAAAGCTCAGGCGGTGGCTGAAGGAAAAGAGGAGCCGGCTGCATGACCAGCTCGAGAAGAAAAAAATGGAAAGGGAAACTACCTAGTTTCCGGATGAAAACTACCTGGCCTGCTTGCTGAACCGCAATCCCGCCGTCAGCAGTGCCAGCGGACCGAGCAGCGCGAGTCCTGCAGTCTCGATCTGAAACGACCCCAGACCACTCCCCTTCAGAAAGAGACCCCGTACTACAGTAAGGAAGTAGCGGAGCGGATTAACGTATGTCAGCTTCTGCATGATATCGGGCATATTCTCTATCGGGAAGAAGAGCCCCGACATCATTATCCCGAAGATCAGTATGAACCAGACCATGAAGAGCGCCTGCTGCTGGGAACGGGCGATAGTACTTACCAGCAGACCCAGTCCGAGGGTATTGAAGAGGAAGAGAAAAGAGAAGGCTGCCAGCAGGCCCCACGATCCCCGCATCGGCACACCGAACCAGAAGAGACAGACAGATATCGCGATCGACAGAGCAATATATGCGATGAATACGAAGGGAAGCACTTTGCCCAGCATCAACTGGAAGGTCCTGATCGGAGTGACCGACATCTGCTCCAGGGTACCGGTCTCCCTCTCACGGACCAGCCCGACTCCGGTAACCAGACTCGTCAACATGGTCAGCAGGATCACCACTATCCCCGGCACCATGTAGAAGCGGCTCTCCAGGGCCGGATTATAGAAGATCCTCAACCGGGGCTGCATATCGGGCAGCTCCCGGCCCGACAATCCCTCCCTGAACCGGTTCAATGCGTAGGCCTCTGTGATTCCCCTGGAATGAGCGGCTGCTATAAGAGATGCATTTGAATCAACACCATCCATAAGCATCTGGATATCTGTAGATTCCCCACGACCCAGTTTGCGGGCGAAACCTGGCGGGATTATCAATACTGCGGAGATCTTGCCTGCATCGAGTGACTCTCTTACTGATTCAGGGCCGGTCAGATTGCCTCTGAATTCAAATGTGTCGTTATGCCTGAACTCCTCGATCAGCCTGCGGCTCTCAGGCGAGCGATCGTAATCGACCACACCCAGCGGCAGGTACTTCACATCCACGGTGATCGCATAACCGAGCAGGATCACCTGGATCACAGGCATGATCAGGATCATCGCCATCATCTGGTGATCGCGCAGAACCAGACGCAGCTCTTTCCGGAAAACGTGCCCGATTATTCTGATACTCTTCAACACGGCTCAATCCAGCCCTGGTTTGAAGCGGACTATACTCGCAGTAAAGAGAAGCAGCATCAGTCCCGTCAGGATGAGACCGTTGCTGACGAACACTTCTGCTCCCACTCCTTTCAGGAGCACTCCGCGAACTATCGGTATGTAGTAACGGGCGGGAACGACGTAACTGATGATCTGCAGTGCCGGAGGCATGCTCCGGATCGGAAAGATGAAACCTGAAAGCATGAATGAGGGCAGAACTGTTACAAGCAGTGCTCCCAGCATCGCCACTCTCTGCTGGTTGACCATTGTTGAAATGAGCAGGCCGATCGTCAGCGCCGTCATGACATAGAGGCCGGTGAATCCGAAAAGGACCAGCAGACTGCCCCGCATCGGTACGCCGAAAACAAACGATCCGAAAAACAGGATGAAGGCGCCATCGGCCAGTGCCAGTATGCCGTACGGCAGTGCCTTGCCTATTATCAGCTCTCCCGGGCGGACCGGACTGACCAGGAGCTGCTCCAGCGTTCCCGATTCCTTCTCCCGGACCACCGTTACGCTTGTCAGCAGTGCCGAGGCCATCATCAGGATAACCGCTATCAACGCCGGTACCAGGTAGTGGCTGCTCTCCTGTTCGGGGTTGTACCAGAACCTCGGCTCGAACTCGATTCCCAGCACGTTCGCACCTGTGCCTCCTCCACCTGCACCACTGATGATCTCAACAAGCGAGGCCCTCACCTGTCCGGCCGTTATCGCCTGTGCATATCCCAGGGCTATCGCAGCCGTATTGCCGTTCGAGCCGTCCACCAGCAGTGTGATCGGTCTTTCAGGGCCACCATTCAGCGCCTGCTCATACCCGGCAGGGATGACCAGAGTCAGCACACTTTCATTTTTCTTCATTCCCTCTTCTGCGACCAGTGCGCTGCTGTATCTCCCCTTCAGCACGAACTGTCCGGATGAGAGAAAACTTTCGAGCAGTTCACGTGAAGCAGGAGATCTGTCATGATCCACCACACCGAGGGGGATATTTTTCACATCCAGGTTCATCGCATAGCCGTACAGGAAGGTCATCGCTATCGGCATCAGAAAGATGATCATCAGGCTGCGGGGATCTCTGATGATGTGTCTGAACTCCTTGCCCATGATGGCTGCAAGCCTGCCGATCATAATGAGACCTCCGGAGTCCGGGAGGCGATGTCGAGGAAGACCTCCTCAATCGTTTCTGCACCGTGACGTCTGCGCAGCTCTGACGGGGCACCGACAGCCACCAGCCTGCCATCCCTCATAATCCCCAGTCTGTGACAGTACTCCGCTTCATCCATGTAGTGTGTGGTTACCACAACCGTTGTGCCCTCTTCGGCCAGATCTGCAATCACTCGCCAGAAGTTCCTTCGCGATATCGGGTCGATCCCTCCGGTAGGTTCATCGAGGAACAGCAGGAGCGGTTTGTGGATCAGGGCCGAAGCCAGTGCAAGTCGCTGGCGATATCCAGTGGGAAGGTCGGAGGTCAGCCGGCGGGCCATGCTTTCCAGATGAAATGTCTCGAGCAGCTCACATCGCCGCATCGAAAGCTCGTGACGTTTCAAACCGTATATCCCTCCGAAGAAAACCAGATTCTCCTCGACGGTGAGTTCCTCGTAGAGAGAGAACTTCTGGGACATATATCCGATGCGCGGTTTGACAGCTTCCGGTTTTTCATGGATCGGCACCCCTGTCACCCACGCCTCTCCCCCGGATGGACGCAGCAGCCCTGTCAGCATGCGGATGGTTGTAGTCTTGCCTGCACCATTGGCTCCCAGCAGGCCGAACACTTCGCCCCTTTCCACCCGGAACGAAACAGAATCCACTGCTTTGAAACGTTTGAAGGTCCTGGTCAGATTCCTCGCATCGATCGCTGCAGCTGCCGGGGAGATCACGATACGCTTTCTCCCGGTGCAAGGGCTACAAACACATCTTCCAGGCTTGGCTGCGCGCCGGCAATCTCACCAACCCTGATGCCTTCATCATTCAGCAGATCGACAATGGGATCGGTATCGGTCTGATCGGCCGGCATCGTCAGATGCATTCGCGTACCGAAGGGCACAACGCTCTTAACCAGACCGGATTCCTCCAGCACTCTCAAGGCCCGTCCGAGAGGTTCGGCTTCCACCTCGAGTATCCGGTCCGGGAATCGATTTCTGAGTTCAGCCGGGGAGCCCCTGTCGAGGACCCTGCCCTCCTGCAGGATCACAATCGAGTCACATTTATCGGCCTCATCCATATAGGGAGTGCTGACCAGGATCGTTGTGTCCTCCTCTCGCAGGTCAGCCAGGATCTCCCACAGCTCTACCCTCGAGATCGGATCGACCCCGGTGGTCGGCTCATCGAGCAGAAGCACCTCGGGGGCGTGAATCAGGGTACAGGCCAGCGCCAGCTTCTGCTTCATGCCTCCTGAAAGGGCAGCTGCCCGACGTCGCCGGAATTCCGTCAGTCGAGCGAAGTGAAGCAGCCGCTCAGACCGCTCTCTTCGCACACGGGCCGGCACACCGAATACCTTCGCGTAAAACCGCAGGTTTTCATCCACGGAGAGATCTGGATAGAGACTGAAGCGCTGGGGCATGTATCCGATCCGACCGCTCGATGCCCGCTCGCCGGTAACATCCTCCCCTCCCAGCCATACAGAACCCCGATCGGGACGGATCAGACCTGTCAGCAGTCTCATGGTGGTGGTTTTGCCCGCACCGTCGGGGCCGAGCAATCCGGTTATGGCACCTTCGGTCAGTTCCAGATCCAGGCCATGCAGAGCCGCAACGCCCCCATACGACTTGGACAGTCCTTCTGACCGGAGCAGTATGCTCACCGATTAATCTCCGGAAGATCCACATCTGCGGGCAGGCCGATCTTCAGCAGACCCTCTCTGTTTGCGACAGCAACCTTGACGGCGAAGACAAGGTCGGCCCGTGCCTCGGGGGTCTGAACGTTTCGAGGCGTGAATTCCGCTTCTTCTGCGATGTGCACAACGCGACCGGGGAAGGTGCGGTCGGGGAAGGAATCGACCGCTACAAGCGCTCCCCCACCCAGACGAACGCGTCCCACCAGCGGTGCGGGCACGTATACGCGCACGTACAATTCCTCGAGGTCGGCGATCGTAACAACTCCCCTGCCGGGTGCTATCACTTCTCCAGGTTCGACATAAACAGAGAGAACGGTCCCCGATCTGGGAGCCGTCAGGCTGCATTCGCTGATCTGCCTCTTCAGCGAGGCGAGCCTGAGCTCTATCTCCCGCTCTTTTACCGGAAATACCTCAATGGAGGTCTCGGCGACCTCCACCTGTTTGCCCGCCAGAACGACCGCTGTTTCCAGATCATCAAGCTTTGACTGCGTGGCAGCGTCCGATTCGACCAGGACTTTTACACGATCACGGTTCCGGATCGCCTGCGCCAGTCTCTCCCCGGCCGTTTCCAGAACTTTCTGTGCCCGTCGTTTCTCAACAGCGATGCCCAGAAGTCCTACCGTAGTCAGATCTCTCGCCTCAACGAAAGCGGTCGTATCGACCAGGGCGATCAGAGTGCCCTCCTCCACCCGGTCGCCCTCTTCGACGGTCCTGAGCAGCAGACGCCCCCCGATGGTTGAGGAAACCAGTACCTGTTCCGCCTCCAGGACTCCCGATCCCCACAACTTCTCCACCTCCTTTTCAGCGCATCCTCCGAAAGTCAACATAAGGCTGATAAGGAGGAGTCCTCGACCGGTTCTGTATCCATGGAGCGGCATCAGTTCACCTCCTTTGAAGCAATGAGACCATGTTCCAGCAGGTCGACTACTGCTGCAGGTCTGGCTTCCATGAGTTCGACGAATTCATCCGGGGAGAGGCCCCAGATGTTCTCCAGCAGGGGCCTTGCCAGGAATGGGAAAATCGTAAGGGAGATCATATGCAGGAGGATCTGATGTGAATCCTGACGGCGGAGGTCTCCCGAATCGATCAGCCTCTCGATCTGACTGAATACCTGTTCGAAATCGAGCCCCGGGATTCCCTCTCTCACTTTTTCTGCAACCCCCTCCAGTCTGGACCCTCCAGCCGCCAGTTCTTTTAATATCAGCGCCCGCAGCTGAGGATTATTTGAAAGGACATGATGGCAGGTTGTTGCGATCGCCATCAACCTCTGGCGAGCCGGCAGTTCCCGGTTCAGCAGGACAGGGAATATGTGGCTCAATATCTCGACGAATTGATGTGAGAGAACCTCCGAATAAAGGTGCTCCTTATTCCTGAAGTGGTAATAGAGCATAGCCTTGTTCACACCGGCTGCATCTGCGATTGCCTGTGTGCGGGCACCGTCGAATCCCTTCTCTGCGAACTGGCCGGCAGCCGCATCCACAATTCTCGATCGTGTATTACTGTTACTGTACGGCGATCTGGGCATTTCTACCTCACTCGATGATCTGATCCTCCATGCTTCCTGTTACTTCTTGCCAATAAAACTAACTAACCGGTTAGTTAATTGTAAAGAGAGAAAAAAAGAATGAAAGAAAGAAAAGAGAATGAACGTGAGGTATTAATTCTACCGATTACCTGATCTCTTTAACCCAGATATTGCGGAATTCGACCCTGTAGCCGTGTCCCAGGAAACCGATATACCCGCTCCGGCGCTTGAGTCCAGGATGGTCCCGGCCATCCATCGTCTCCGGAGTGCTCGCATTAATTATATCTGCATCTACTATGACCACACCATTGAGGATAACTTTAATGTGACTGCCGTCGGCCATGACCTCCTGGGTGTTCCACTCCCCCACCGGTCTCTGGAATCCGCGCCTTGCAGGCACAACTCCATAAATCGATCCGTGATACTGGTATGGACGGAGGCTCCCGTACATCTCTGCACTGTTGTCGAGTATCTGCAGTTCCATGCCGACATAGGCGGCATTCCCCTCAAGAGGAGTCCGTATCCCCAATCCATTGTTGGCATCGGGGGTCAGTTTGAACTGGAAACGGAAGATGAAATCGGAGAACTCTCTCTCGGTATAGAGATTGCCACCCCCCTCACTTTCGGGCTCTACCGCAATGATTCCCCCTTCCACTATATAGCCCGAAGTATTACCCACCCATCCGGTGAGATCGGCACCGTTGAAGAGTGATTCAAATCCCTCCTCGACCATGGCAAGGCTGTCGAGGCCGACCCACTCCACCGGCCGGTCGACCGCAGCCCATTCGGCGATTGCCGATTTCAGAACCTCCTCAGGATAAAGATTGTGTCGCTGCTGCAGCATGTCTCTGATCGCACTGCGCAGATCGGGCGCTGCCCTCTCCTGCACTCTCAGCCAGGTCTGTGCCACAGGCAGTGCGGGCATATCGAGAGCGAGTGCAAGGGCAGAACTGCTCACAGCCCTGCTCCCGCTGACAGCGGCGGCGACCAGGTCATCGAGGGCTGACCCGCCTGCGACTTTTACCAGCATGGTAAGGGCGGCAATCCGGATGTTCTCCTCCCCTGCACCGTCGTGAGCTGTGATCAGCTCTCTGCATATCCGGACGCTCTCATCGGTATGGCCAGCTTCGGCAAGTCGCTCTGCATATAGAAGCTGATACGACGCGGCACTCGCCCTCTCGAAGCCGGAGGAAGAACTCGCTGTCTCTGCCAGAAGTACCCCGGTAGAGACCGGACCGATGTTGGCCAGGGCAAACAGCGCCGCCTCCCGGAGATCGCGATCGTTGGAGGCGGTGAACTTCATTATCTCATAAACTGCCGCTTTCGATCGCAGTTCACCCAGGGCCTTTACTATCGTTATTCGATTCGACCCGGAGACAGACGGGAGAGCCTCCAGCAGCTCACCATCGACCTCCTCTGTTCCTATTGCCAGAAGAGCCTGGGTCGCCGGTTCGCACAACCTCTCATCTGTCAGGTATTTCCCGAGCGGTGAAACCGCTTCATCGCGGCCCGTCATCTGCAGCCGGCGGATCAGGAACGCTCTCACCTCACTGTCCGAGGCCTCTTCGAGTGCATCCAGGAGCACACCTTCATAAAGGGCACGTTCCGATTCTGCGCCTGGACGACCCACGTATCCGGTCAGGGAGCTCAGGGCATATCTGGCAGTCGTGTCATCACCGGTGCCGGGGGGCACC
>CAZWVF010000020.1:32615-39745 GCA_964637695.1 uncultured Gemmatimonadota bacterium
CAGGGAGCTCAGGGCATATCTGGCAGTCGTGTCATCACCGGTGCCGGGGGGCACCAGCATCCTGCAGACATCGAGTATCGATGCCGAACCCATCTCCAGAAGCCTGGCGTTCAGCAGGTTCTCCGTAAAGGCATCCTCCGCCGGCATTCCCGCCACTATTCCCTCCACTATAGGATCCGGCCGGTGGACCCGGCCGGTCAGCGCACAGCCGCACAGAAAGGTGAACAGCAGAAGCAGATGCCAGGGGGCGCGCATCGGCTGGTGGATCAGACGGTTGGCTTCTTCGTCCCCGATGAACATCTCTCTCTCCGGATCGAAACGCAGCTTCCTTCTCAGCTTGAGAGCGATGATTCCCAGGTTGACTATCGTGCACGAGCGGTGGCCATTCTCTTCGTTCAGTGCGAACTTCATGCGCGTTCTGACCGATTCGTGGAAATCGGACTGCTGCGGCTCGGGATCGGGCAGGCTCGCTGCTTTCTCTTCGAAATTGTGTACATCAGAAGTGAATCCCCTGAACAGTTTTCCGTCGGGGCCCTCCAGATAGGCTGCATCCTGATCCCGCTGCTCTCCGTCGAGGATAATCTCGCAGCCGTCGGAGTATTTCATTGATATCCTCCGCCACGATCCGACCGCATCGGGGTGCTGCTGGGGTGCATCTATATCTATCTCGACCGGACTGGTGTTGTCCTTGTCGAGCAGGTACTGTACCGGATCGAGGTAGTGCTGACCCATATCGCCGAGGCCCCCACCGTCGTAATCCCAGTATCCCCTGAACGACTGGTGGACGCGGTGAGGGTGATACGGCTTGCAGGGTGCCGGACCCAGCCACATATCGTAGTCGAGCTGGGGCGGTACCGGTTCCGGTTTGAGGTTGGGCCTGCCGCTCCAGTAGAACTTCCAGTCGAATCCCGTGATACCGCTGACAGTCACCTTCAGCGGCCATCCCAGCATGCCGCTTTCCACTACTTTCTTTATCTCTTTTACCGTTGTCTCCATTCCGTAGAAACGGGACCTGAACCGGAACCAGGTGTTGAGTCTGAAGATCCTTCCATTCCTCCGTACCGCCTCGACAACCCTGCGTCCTTCGCCGATCGTCCGGGTCATGGGTTTTTCACACCAGATATCTTTCCCGGCATTGGCGGCCGCAACAGCGATCAGACCATGCCAGTGCGGCGGAGTGGCTATGTGAACGATGTCGATATCGGGACGGTCGAGAACTTCGCGGAAATTCCGATAGCCATCCACTCCCTCACCGGCCTTCTCCATTGCTTCTCTCAGATGCTCCTGATCCACATCACACACTGCAAGCAACCTGGAGCCGCCGTAATCAATATGCCCCTTTCCCATTCCACCCACACCGATAATCGCTTTGGTCAGTTCATCACTGGGTGCGGTATATCCCTGACCTCCAAGCACGGATCGTGGAACGATCGTGATCGAGGCCGCTGCCGCGATGCCGCTGCTCAGGAATTTACGCCTGCCGATTGTTTTCAAGGTTTTCCAATCCCCTTCAACTGTAACTCCCGATACGTTGTCTGATTATTCCGGCTCCAGTATAACAGCTTCCATCCGGCCATCACTGATACCGTACTTCAAGCGTAAATCTCCGGTAATCGTCAACGCCTGCCGCCCTACCCGTATCGGCAGAGATGGTGAATTGAAGGGCCTGGAAGTTCCACGATTTGACAATCGTAACTTCGGGGCCGTTCCGGGCCGATTCGACCATCAGGGGATGGGCGCATTCCACCGGAAGCAGGTAGGTATATCCAGCACGACCTTCCAGAGTGAGTGAAGCCCGGTCTCCTCCCGTCTCTTCGAATCTGATTATCCGGAGGCCGACCGGAGCCGAGCCCTCTTCAGGCTCTGAATGAACCGGTCCTTCCGAAACAGTTCCCCACCTGAGTTCATCGATTACAAGGTCGATACCAGACCTGCCCCCAACAGCCATTCGGGCTTCACCACCTGTGTCGAGTACGACTTTAAGAGTTCCCTCGTCAGCGATACGCTCCAGAGGAACCGGCTGTGGTGCGAAAACGACAATCAGACCTTCCGGCCCCTTTACCATCAGGTGATGCATTACACCCCCATCCAGAAACACTCTCTTCAATTCAATGTCGATCTTCTTACCGTTTCCGAGAGGATAACCGGTCAGCTTCGCACCGAGCCAGCCTCCGGGCAGCTGGGGCCGCACGTACATTGTACTGCTGGGCAGATCGAGTTCTATTCCCAGCACTCCACGGACCAGATTTGCAGGTATGGGGCTCGATGAGAAGAGCTGGTGAGGTACGCTTTGTTCCAGTGCAGTGAAATAATCGCCCGACATTACCTCAGGATGGCGGCCGCGTCCGTCGATCCAGGTAGTGCGGGCAACCTGTCTGAGGTGCTGGTAGCCCGAGTAGCGCCTGCCGGCCGCATACTCGGCCATCGCCGAATAGCCGGTCAGAAAGAGCCAGACGGCGCCATTGTTGTATCCGACCGGATCGTAGAAGGGAGACTTCTCCGACAGCATCCGGGTGCCCCAGTCGGTGGTGATCTCTGCCGAAGCTACCATATCCAGGGTGTTCTCTGCCGCCTCGCCCTCGATCAGGTTGAAGACGATCGGGAAGGCCGCCCACGCGGTGGCATCGTTCTTGGGTTCATTGTTGACCGATACACCGAAATTGATCGTCCGTGTTTCCCGATCTACAAAGAGTTCGACCAGTCTGGCTCTGGCTCTCTCGTGTTCTTTCAGGAACTGTTCCGCCCTCTCCTCCTCCCCCATTTCCCGCGCCAGGCGGGAGAGATCCTTCAGCGCCTGCGTCCAGACGGTGGCGATGAATACCCCAGTCTTCAGTCCCTCCCGCAGACTTCCAAGTTCGGATGCTCCCAGACCGGCCCGGGAATTGTCCATCAGGCCGTCCCCATCCTCATCGGCCCACAGACCGAATTCATAAGCCTTCAACAGATGGGGCCACGACCGCTCCAGGTGTTCGCGATCATTGGTCCACCTGAAGTAGTTGGCGGTAGCCACTATATAGAAAGGAGTGGTATCGCCATGAATGAAGGCATAGGGGTACTCACCGAACCAGTCGATCAATCCAGCGGACCGGCTGATTTCGTGCGTGATCTTTCCATCGTCCCGCTGGAAGCCTTCCAGGAACTCCAGTGACCCGGATAGAATCGAGCCCATTCCCGATGATACAAGCCCGAAGGAATTGATGCTGGTATCCCCACCGAAGTACCATGAGAAACCGGGGCGATATCCGCTGCCGGTCGGGCCGAATCCCGCCACCAGCCCCGTTCCGAGGCCGGGGGTGTACTGATAGCCATCCACCAGGGAGTTGACGGCCCATCGGTAGGCCTGCTCCAGCTCAGGCCGGGGCAGCGTGAGTTTCGCCATCGCCGAGTTCTCGACCCAGGCATCCCTGCGCTCCTCCAGCAGCCGGGCACCGACCGCCACTTTCCGGTTGTAGCGCTCCAGCGTCTCTTCCCTGGCTTCCCTCCCTCCTGAAATGACCAGGAGGATCGGTCCGCTCTCCGCCCTTTCACGTGAGACAGGGATCTCGAATGCGCTGGCGCCTGAGAGCTGGTGTGCCGGTGCCGGTGATCCCCGGGAAGCATCGGGTGTGCCCACCACGGCATTGACCACGCCGCGGCTTTCACTCAGAACGTATCCCGGCACGTTCCCGTCGAAAAACGCGTACTGCCCTCCCATCCCGGCCGGCCACATCGGCTCCAGGTCGGGGACGAAAGATGCAACAAGTGTCAGATCGGTCGATGTATCCACATCGAGCATCATCACCAGAACCGGTTCGGTCGCATCTGCAAAGAGAGTCTGCCGGATCGTAAAACGGGAATGGACGAAATCTGTCTGCACGCTGTAGGGACGTATTTCGACGTTGCGTGCCAGCCCCTTCAGGTCGATCTCGCTGCCCACCTCACCGGTGCGGGCGGCCAGGTTGAATGCATGGAAGATCTTATAGGGCCAGACCCAGGCCTCGAGGATTCCATCCTCGGTCCCCATCCAGACAGCCGACCGGCCGATCGCATCGATATACCCATCGGGCCTCGCATTTCCTTTCAACACAAGCTCATCAACATTCTGTGCTGCGGCCGGATGCGGGAAGACAGCTAACGTACAGATTGTTAACAGAATGGTTCGTGATATCAGAGCCGCGCGAACAAACTTGATAAAATGTAAGATAAGCACCGATCAGTCTCCTCATTTAACAGGTATGCCAGATGCAGAGAGTGATTATCGGTGCAACTATATCATCGACATGACAGCGAAAACATCCCGATTACATGCTTTAATGAATTAGTCTCGATGAGATGATATAAGAACATGACTTAACTGGAATAAATCCTCAAGTAATACTCCGCAGAATGCTTGGCTTTCCTGCATTCCCATTTCCCCCAGAAACAGAGGAAAATGCAACCGATTATGGATTCATCACAACAAAGGAATATTGTCAATTTCCTGCTGGCATTCGCAAGCCATTTAAGACATGGGTTCAAGTCTTGCTCGATGAGGATATCTGTATATCACGGAACAAGATAGAAATTGTTTGGCATTGAAATTGTTCAAGAGTGTGTTTTATTTGACATTTGGAGAAAGTTACTATAGTTTCTAAATGGAAACGGAAGTTTCTCAATAGAAACGGAAGTTGATATGATGCCCATCTCAAAACAGCGCAATGCCGTGCGATATCCTTTAGATTTCATCCTTGGGTCTGAGGCACATGTGCGTCTTCTACGCGTACTCATCCACGAGGTCGACACCCCGTTAGGCGTGTCTGACGCAGCCAGGCTGGCAGGTCTCACACCCGCAGGGACGCGCAAAGCACTCGAACGGCTCTTGGAGTCTGGGATAATCGAACGCGTTGGAAACGGACGAGCGTTGCAGTATGGCTTGCGAGTGCAGGATAAGGTCGTGCAGGCTCTAGGCCTGCTGTTCGCTCGAGAGCACGAACGCTACTATACCATCATTTCGTCTCTAAAAAATGCGCTGGTTGATTTGCACGAGATCTTAATGGCATGGGTTGATGGACTGCCCATAGGCGCTAGAGAACCGGTTGAAATCACCGTGATAACTGAGACCAAGGCAATCAGCTGGATCGGCGAAGAGTTGCGCTCTCGCCTTGTTGGCTTGGAGAAAGAGTTCGACCTGACTATCGAGGTGGCGCTGTTCACTCGTGCAGACGCCCCATCGCCTGGACAGGATGCAGTGTTGTTGCGATCCGTGGTAATGGACCTCAAGCCCGGGACCCGGCGCCCGACTCAGACGCATGACCAAGCTGTAGAGCGGTCGCTGCACTTCGCCCAGGGAATTGCAGAGTTAATACGATCCGATCCCTCACTAATTAAACGAGTGAAACATCACCTGAACCGATTGATTTATGACAATCAGGGAATTGCAGTCGGCGATATTGCGGAGTGGCGACAATTACTTGAGACCTACTCTCCGGACCGAATCAGGGAGTTACTGGTATCGCGCAGTTCGCGCGCCGATCGACTCCGCCAGAGCTCACCGTTTTTCGCTGTACTCACTGCTGAGGAACGCGATCAGCTAATAGCTTCGATTGAAAATCGGCGATGACTCGAGACCAGCTTGAGCACGCAATCAGAGCCGCGTGTCACGTTGCCGGTGACACAGAACTCCTCATCTTTGGATCGCAGGCTATTTTAGGGAGTTACCCGGACGCTCCCGAGACCCTGAGGGCGTCAATCGAAGTAGACATACAAGCCAAGAATTACCCAGCCAACACAGATCTGATAGATGGAGCCCTTGGCGAACTCTCTCAGTTCCACGCAGCTCACGGCTTTTATGTGCACGGTGTAACGATCGATTCTGCCACACTGCCCAAGGGCTGGGAAGACCGGACGGTGGCTGTGTCAGACCTCTATAGCACAAATGGAAACACTGGTCACTGTCTTGATGCCCACGATCTCGCTACAAGCAAGCTTGTCGCGGATAGGGAAAAGGACCGTGTCTTCGTGACTATTATGCTGCTGGAGAATTTAATTGACAGCGACACACTACTCAAGCGCGTAGAAGCACTCCCTGTTGACGCTGAGCGAAGGCGATCAATCACCAGCTGGGTTAGAATCACCGCAGAGGACATCGACTAGTGCCCTGTCACGCGACAACCGTCGCATTCGAGCGGCGCCGAATCCCGACCGGCTGCGTTCCGTCTCCTCGCCCAAGGAGCCTGCCGGAGAAACGCTCCGGCTGCGGATTGCGCTGGCATCCGGCTGGCGGCGTTGGTTTTCACAGAAGGTCCTCGACGTAGCACAGCGGCTACGTCTCCGGGTCTTCCGCTCAACCGCCTGGCCATCCTGCACCAGCGCAACCCTCGCTATCGTCGGATTCTCCGACAGGCTCCTGGACACCGCTATGCCTCGTCGCCGCGCCTTGCAGGCCGGGCCCGGCATAACCGGCGAAACACTCTGGCCAACGGGAATAATTATTGCCAAACAGCACGGGTCCGCATACCTGATTAGAAATGTCTGGAAGCGGTTCAAGGCAGATGAAGTTTTTCGGGGGAACAAGTATTCGTTTTATCGGATTCTTACAACTTCGATTAGATCTATTGACATAGTACCAGGAACGAAACCACCACACATAAAGTCCAGTACAGGGCGCTGATTCGCCGGGCAGAATAGCGTGTCCGGGAGATGATAGGCGGTCCAGGTATTATCAGTAATCGATATTCCTGTGCTCTGAGAGGATTCTCCGCCTACACCGAACGACATGTATCCTCCCTGGCCAACGATCAGTTTTCCCCAAAAACGAAGTATTAAGTAACTATCCTCTTTCAACGAGTTTAATTCATAGACTGCATGTGGAGCAATGCAGCCTCCTGAGATCAGAAGTGATCTTTCCCCTCCACCTTGCGGTGCATTATTTAGAAATCCACCTATTCCATAACCCCACCAACCACTGGTATCCGCATCCGATTCAAAGGAGTTGATGTAGATTGTTTCATTTATCCAATCATTCTCTTCGTCTGGTTTCACACTATTGTCACAACTGGGGATAACTGTCAAACCTGCTAATACAAAGACTGCTGATGCAGGAATTCTACAACGCATTGTTAACACCTATCCAATAACGGAATAGCAGCAACCTTCAGGAATTCGGTTGACTT
>CAZWVF010000021.1:0-38702 GCA_964637695.1 uncultured Gemmatimonadota bacterium
ACCTGCCTGGAGATACCTTCAGAATGATATAATAGCAGGTGTCACTGACTTTGAATGCCATTTCCCGGCAGCAGGTCGAGCAGCCCCCGCAGATCGGATATCGAAGCATCGGGTGGCGGGAATCGATCGGGGAATTCTCCCCCCCTGCGATTCACCCAGATTGCCGGAATGCCCGCCTTTTTGGCACCCATGATGTCGGAAGCAGGGTTATCGCCGACCATGATGACATCTTCGGCGTCGAGCTCCAGTTCCAGCAGGGCGCGCTCGAATATCCTGCGATCGGGTTTGTAGGCCCCCGCTCCCTGACTGGTTACAACCACGTCGAAGCTGACTTCCATCCCGGCATCGAAGAGAGCACGCAGAACCGGATCGTCGACATCTGCATTCGAGAGGAGTCCCAGCCTGAACCCTCCGGCCTGCAGTGCGGGCAGCACTTCCGGAACCTCCGGATAGACACTGCTGGTTCTTATCCTCTCCCAGAGCAGTTCGATATCGGAGGAGATGTTCCGTCCTTTGTTCAGGTTCAACCGGCTGTAGAGCGCCTCCAGGCGTGTAACGTGGCGATCCTTCATTGTACGGAAGGGTACCTCGACCGCAGCCTCCTCCCAGTCGTATTCCCGGGCGGTAAGGACATTGTAGATCTCGTCGAATTCGGCGGCTTCTATCTCAAGGCCATCTTCCTCGAGCATCTTTTTCAGCTGATAGCGCGGGAAACCGGAGTCATCCACAAGGGTGTGGAGTACATCGAAGATTACAGCCTTCACATTTTCGAAGGTTGAGCCGGTCATCCAGAGGGAGTGATCCTGAAAAATGTCCGCCGTGTTGTCCGCCGGCCTGAAACCAGGTCTTCAACAGTGATCGTCAGCCGGTAGGTTCGGAAGCTGCTGCCGCCCAGCTCGATCGTCAGGACCTTGTGCACCTCTGAGGAGATCCCCGATTCCTCCTCACCGGTAACCACGACTCCACCGGTGGTCTGTCGCTGTCCCAGCAGGCCCGCTATGCTGATCCGGCCCAGCGTACCGCTCTCACCCGTTCCGGGATCGAGCTGGTAGGAAACCAGGTAACGCGTGGCGTGGATCTCATCCTTGGCCAGGCCGTAAATGTCAAAGTAGATCTGGGCGGGCCGGCCCTCCTGGTAGGCCCGCGTGGGCAGAGGCCAGACGGTGTAACCAGGCTTGCTGAATCTGCCACTCTCGCCCTCCATGATGTTGAGGGCTATCTCTATGCTGCTGATCTTCAGTTCATTGTCGGGATATGCGGGAACCGTGACGGGTATCTCCTGGATCTGCATCTTGTTGCCGGTCGATTCCGATATCTGCAGCGCCAGTATGTAGTCGCCCGGCCGTACCACCATCACCTCCTGATCCACCGTCATCGCGTCGGACGGGGTGCCCCGTGGTATGGGCACGCGTTCCACCCGCTGGTTCCTGTAGACTTCGGTGTAATCCCTTGTGAAGAGACTGACGTTCACACCGATATCCACGGCCCCCTGCGCCGCGACTTCTTCACTCATCAGTTCCATCAGGGGGATCGCCCAGTACGCCTCGTATCGGGACATGCCACCGGCGGCCTTGAACGTGGCCTCGTCGTTGAGGACGGTCAGAGGGATCACATCGAATTCGGGGATGTGGGTATCCTGCGTCAGGGCTTCCCGCAGGTCGGTATTTGCGTCCTGTGCCAGCCTCATCACAGCCTGCTGGTCCATGCCGTACTGCAGGGCACCGTACTTCGGGTCGAGGGAGGTTCTGGAGATGGCATACTGGCCGGGACCCGGAGTGGGCACGAACCTCCAGCTGCCCCCCAGCTTGTGCTTTTCGAAATGGAGTATCATTTCGGGGCGCTGTCCCTTTGCTTCGTATTTCCACGACATGTTGTCGACGGCGACATCGTGGCTCCAGGCCCTGTCGTCCGGTTCGCCGTGGCGCAGGAAAATCAGTCCCATGTCGTTGAAGGGCGACTCCAGGTCGAATGTGGGAGGCAGGCGCAGCAGCTTGCTGGTATCGGGGTCGTTCCAGGCGGCCCTGACACCGGTCATCCGGTACTCCTTCCAGCATATCTTCAGTCTTTCATAGTGGACACCGATCGTCTCGTTATCCACCGTGGTTTTGGTGGGATCGCGTCTCTTCCAGAAGGAGCGGAAGAAATCCCTGAAATCCTCCACCGTCTCCGCTTCCCTGAACCTCCTCATCTCATCCAGTCTCGCTATCAGGTAGACGTCCTCCCACATCATGCGGGCGGGAACCGGATTCTGCATGAACGCAACCGCATCGAGGTAGTACCCGGTTCCATCCTGGTACTCCTCCCTTTCGAAGCTGATCAGTGCCAGGCTGTAGTTGACCCGCCCGGGCAGGAAATCACGATGGCTCTCACGCAGTCTGAGCAGAAGTGCCTCTGCCAGACCCGACTCCCCGCTCTGCCTCAACACCTCGGCATACCGGTAGGTTGCCATCGGATCGTTCGGATCGGCTATCGCAGCGGCCTTCAGCTCCTCCAGATAGGTGGAGAGCGTGCCCAGCTCCACGTGGAGTTCCTGGAGTCTCTTTATCGAATCGTCGTAATAGGGATCCTCCTCCACGAGTCCTTCAAAGAGCTCCCTGGCCTCGATCAGGTTGCCGCGACCACCCAGCCTCATCAGGACCCTGCCCTTCCAGTAGCGGGCATCCTGACACGCCTCATCCACCCTGAGAGCCCGGTCGATTTCCCTCAGAGCCCTCTCGAAGCCGGCCTGGCGATCGAGAGGGTCCGGACGCTCCATGAAGTAGGTTCTTCCCAGCCACACGCGAGGTATCGGATCGTCACGATCGATTCTTATGGCGCGTCTGAAGGCGTCTCTGGCGCTTTTAAAGTTTGGCAAGGCAAGTGCCGCCCGGCCCTCCGCGATGGCCGCTTTCTTCTCATTCTCCTGCTGCTGCAGCAGCGGGTGTGAACGGGAACCCATTGTGAGAGCGGACATGACGAGGAGAGCGACACAGAGTGCGGTCCCGGAGACGGAACGGCCACTTCTCAATCCTGTTTTAAACTTGAAACCCATTATTCAGACCGTCTGATTTCTCCCGGGTGAGTGATCCGCATCCTCCCGGCCCCTGCCATCCACCTCTCCACCTAGGAAGCCCTCCCGTCCAGCTATCTTCACCCGGTTGCGTCCTGCCTGTTTCGCCTCGTAGAGACAGCGATCTGCAACATCCACCAGCTCTCTGAGGGCACTTGCGTCATCGGGGAAGCAGGAGACTCCTGCAGAGACCGAGAGCCGGCCGGTCCGCTTGCGGTCGGTAACCAGGAAGCGGTGCTCTCTCACCTTGACCCTGATCCGCTCGGCGATGAAGGTCGCCCCATCCTTGTCGGTCTCGGGGCATACAATCGCGAATTCATCTCCCCCATATTTGGCCACGACGTCGATATTGCGGGTTGAACCTTTCAGTATCTCAGCGATCTCCTTAAGCGACTGACTGCCCAGCAGGTGACCATGTACGTCGTTGTATGCTTTCAATCCGTCCATATCCACCATAATCAGAGAGAGGGGGTGCCCGTAACGACGGGCCCGTTCGAACTCCAGCTCCAGCTGCTGCGAGAAGTGACGGTAGTTGTAGAGACCTGTCAGACCATCCGTTATCGCCTTCTCCCTTATGGCCTGTTCTTTCTGCCGGTAACGGGCCGAGAGCCCTGTTCCTATCGTGGCCGACACATAGAGGGTGGCTGCCAGAACGATCAGATAACCGGCAATGTAACCTGGATTTTCGAAGTTGGCTTCCTGACCTGTTATCTGGGAAACGATGAGGTCGGAGGATCCATAGAGACCCACGTGGGGGAGAATCTCCCAATCGAGCGATCTGATCGGGATCGGATCGTACTCCAGGTAGCACATTATCGCGAAGAGACCGAGTGCCAGTGTGGCGTGCAGGAATGTCTCCCTGCGGCTCAGAAGGTAGGAAGCGGTGATAGTATGGAAGATGTAGAAGAGGACGAAGGGGCTGTCTATCCCTCCCGTATAGTGGATCAGGAAGGTCAGGGCCACCAGGTCGAGGTCGATCTGGACCATTGCGGACCTGTAGAGAACGCCCAGACCCTTGACATCCAGTTTCTTCCTGTCGAGAAAGTAGAAATCTATCTCGAACGCCACGTTGTAGAGCGCCATGGCCACGAGCACCAGCCCGGGCGGTATCTTGCTGAAGGTATACCCGCCGATAACCGATGCGAGCATCGTCGTGACCAGAAGTGCAGCTATGGCGAACCAGCGCATGCGCATCAGCAGGTAGACCCGCTGCAGGTACTCGGAGCGCTGGTGGACTATTGTCTGCGGTTCATCATCCTGTACAAGCAGGCCGTCGAGCAGATCGCCGCTCTCCTCTCCCGGAGGTGGTGTCAGAGCAGCCTCAATCCGCTCATTTTCTGCTTTCATGGATTCGGTCAAAATGATCTCCCGATCGGGTCTTCCTTCAGGTGCTCATAGGAGCCTGTCGGAGTAACCGGCGAACGCGAGGTTTGCTCCGGCGCCGGCCCGACCAGGCGGCTGAGCCGGAGGCTTACTCCGACAGGTTCCTGGCCCCATGGTATTCCTGCAGGCTCCTCACCTGCAATATACCCTCTCTGAGGGCCCGGATACCATCGACTGCCGCAGTAGCTCCCTTCATGGTAGTTATACAGGGGACACCGCGCGAAACCGCTTCGGTCCGTATCGTCGTGTCATCGGCACGAGGTGACCTCCCGATGGGGGTATTTATAATCAGATCTATATCCCCGTTCTTGATGCGGTCCACAACGTGCGGACGCGGTCCCTCGCCGACCTTGTATACGTGTACCGCCTCTACACCCGCTTCGGCAAGGTGCTTTGCGGTTCCGGTTGTGGCAACGATTGTGAACCCCAATTCGGCCAGTTGCCTGCCGATTTCCAGGGCCACAGGCTTGTCGGGATCAGCGACGCTCAGGAATACCGTTCCTTCTTTAGGAAGCTGGTTGCCGGCGGCGGCAAATGCCTTTGCGATTGCCAGTCCGACAGAGCTGGAGGAGCCCATCACCTCGCCTGTGCTCTTCATTTCCGGTCCCAGGATCGTGTCTGTACCGGGGAATTTCATAAAGGGAAATACCACCGCCTTCACGAAGAAGTCGGAAACCCGATGATCCCCGTCGATTCCCAGTTGATCGAGGGTGCGGCCGGCCATCACCCTGGCCGCCACCTTGGCCCAGGGGATCCCGGTGGCCTTGCTGACAAAGGGGACCGTCCGGCTGGCCCGGGGATTGACCTCCAGAACAAGCACCTTTCCCTCCTGGACAGCGAACTGAACATTGATCAGACCCCGTACATCGAGGGCGGTGGCCAGGCGTATCGTATAGTCGGAGATGGTCTGCACGACCTCATCGGGTAGAAGGTATGGAGGCAGCACACAGGCGGAATCACCCGAGTGGACACCCGCTTCTTCTATGTGCTCCATTATTCCGGCGATCACAACTCGCTCGCCATCGGCGACCGCGTCCACATCCACTTCCGTGGCTCCTTCCAGGAACCGGTCTATCAGAACCGGGCGTTCGGGACTCGCCTTGACGGCGGTGCGCATGTACGCCTCCAGATCACGCTCTCCGTATACGATTGCCATCGCCCTGCCGCCCAGCACATACGACGGCCGTATCAGCACCGGATATCCTATCTCTTCGGCCACCGCCAGAGCTCCCTCCACGTCGGTGGCCGTTCCGTCGGCGGGACGCGGTATCCTGAGTTCCTCAAGGAGAGCGCCGAAGCGCTTGCGGTCTTCGGCCAGGTCGATAGATTCGGGGCTGGTCCCGATGATCGGCACGCCCGCTCGCTGCAGGTCGAGGGCGAGCCGCAGAGGTGACTGACCGCCATATTGGACGATTACACCTTCGGGCTTCTCCGTCTCCACTATATGAAGGATATCTTCGAGTGTAAGGGGTTCGAAATAAAGCCGGTCGGAGGTATCGTAGTCGGTCGATACAGTTTCGGGATTGCAGTTTACCATTATGGTCTCGAATCCCTCTTCCTTCAGCGCGAAGGAGGCGTGACAGCAGCAGTAGTCGAACTCGATCCCCTGGCCGATCCTGTTCGGCCCCCCTCCCAGGATGATGATCTTCCTCTCATCTGTGGGTTGAGCCTCATCCTCCATCTCGTATGTGGAGTAGAAGTAGGGGGTGTATGCCTCGAATTCGGCACCGCAGGTATCCACACGCTTGTAGACGGGCCTCAGCTTCGCTTCAAGCCGTCTCCGGCGGACCTCCTCCTCGGTGCAGTCGAGCAGTTGTGCAAGCTCCATGTCGCTGAAACCGAACCTCTTCGCCTTCCTCAGCAGCCGTACTGGAAGCCGCTTCAGATCGAATGCCCGCAGACGCCCCTCCACATCTCCGATCTGTTCGATCTGGCGCAGGAACCACGGATCAATACCCGTCAACTGGTTCACTTCGCTCAGATCCATGCCCGACTGGAACGCCAGGTGGATGTAGAAGAGACGCTCCCAGTTCGGAACGCTGAGACTCTCCCTCAGTCTCTCAGTGTCCAGACCGGCGGCGCCGTCGGAGAGACCGGCCAGGTCGATCTCGAGAGAACGTATCCCCTTCAGGAGGGCCTCCTTGAAGGTCCGGCCGATAGCCATCGCCTCGCCGACTGATTTCATCTGTGTCGTCAGGGTCTGGTCGACGTTTGGGAATTTCTCAAAGGCCCATCGGGGTATCTTGACCACGCAGTAATCTATGGTCGGTTCGAAAGAAGCCGGGGTTTCCCTCGTTATATCGTTCGGTATCTCATCGAGTGTATACCCGACGGCCAGTTTCGCGGCAATCTTGGCTATCGGAAATCCGGTAGCCTTGCTGGCCAGAGCGCTGGAACGGCTCACCCTGGGATTCATCTCGATAACCAGAATCCGCCCATCGGCGGGATTGAGGGCGAACTGGATATTGCTGCCGCCCGTTTCGACACCGACCGTCCTGATAACCTTTATCGCCATATCCCTCATGCGCTGGTATTCGCGGTCTGTGAGGGTCTGGGCGGGAGCCACCGTGATCGAATCCCCGGTATGGATCCCCATCGCATCGAAATTTTCGATGGAACAGATGACGACCACGTTGTCGTTCAGATCGCGCATCAATTCCAGTTCATACTCTTTCCAGCCAATCACCGACTCTTCGACCAGAACCCTTTTCACAGGGCTCAGATCGATCCCCGACTCGACGTACCGTCTCAGTTCCTCGATGTTGAAGGCAACACCGCCTCCAGAACCACCGAGTGTGAAGGAGGGGCGGATGATGGCCGGGTAACCTATCGATCCTGTCAGCTCTATCGCATCCTCGACCGTGTTGACGTATCCGCTTCCGGGGCACTCCAGACCGACCGCCTCCATCGCCGCCTTGAACTGCTCACGGTCTTCGGCCATCCGGATCGCGTCGATCTTGGCGCCGATCAGCTCGATCCCCAGCCTGTCCAGCAATCCTCCGTCGGCCAGTTCGACCGCGAGGTTCAGCCCGGTCTGCCCGCCGACGGTGGGCAGCAGTGCATCCGGCCTCTCCCTCTCCAGAACCATCTCGACGATCTCCGGAGTGAGAGGTTCTATGTAGGTCCTGGAGGCGACTTCCGGGTCGGTCATTATAGTGGCCGGATTTGAATTGACCAGAACCACCTCATACCCCTCTTCGACCAGCGCCTTGCATGCCTGGGTGCCTGAGTAATCGAATTCGCACGCCTGCCCGATCACTATCGGCCCCGAGCCGATAATCGCGATCTTTTTCAGATCATCTCGACGCGGCACCCTCTACTCTCCTCCCCGGTTTTCGTCGCGGTGTCTGCCCATCGCCCGGACGAACTCGCGAAAGAGGTAGGCGGCGTCGCGCGGCCCCGGAGAGGCCTCAGGGTGGTACTGAACGGCGAAGACCGGCAGTTCGGCGTGCCGGAAGCCTTCGTTGGTGCCGTCGTTCAGATTGACATGCGTTTCCAGCAATTCCGACCCGCCACTTTCCAGGTCAACTGCGAAACCGTGGTTCTGGCTGGTGATCTCGACCCTTCCGGTGTCGAGCCTCTTGACAGGGTGGTTGGCTCCATGATGGCCGAATTTCAGCTTAAAGGTGTCGTATCCGAATACCAGGCCCAGGATCTGGTGACCGAGACAGATTCCTAAGGAGGGAACGGCGCCACAGAGGATTCGGGCCTCTTCCACTATAGCCGGCAGGGCGGCGGGATCTCCGGGACCATTCGAGAAAACCAGGCCGTGAGGATCGATTTCAAGGATATCGGCGGCAGCGGTATCGGCCGGAAATACAGTAACCCCACCACCCACATCGACCAGCCTGCGCAGGATATTCTGCTTCACGCCGAAGTCCATCACCGCAACCCGGAGAGAACCGGCCGGCAGCGGCGGTTCCCCTTCGGGCACATCCTCCGGCGGCACCTGCTCCTCCGGAATACCGAATGGAGAGGGACTCGGCTGACGCCACGAGTAGCGATCGGCAACGGTCACCTCGTGAACCAGGTCCCGCCCCTTCATCGGGGGACTCGATTTCACCTTCTCCAAAAGTGCAGCGGTCATCGGGGAGGTGGAAACGACACCCCTCATTGCTCCGGACGAACGGATATGCCTGGTCAGCGCACGGGTATCCACTCCGGTAATCCCGGAAACGCCGTACTCCCTCAGATAGCTTGTCAGGTCCTGCCGTCCGCGCCAGTTGCTGAAGAGGTCGGAATATTCACGTACGACGAATCCCTCCGGCCACACGCTCCTCGACTCTGCGTCTTCAGGTGTCACGCCGTAATTGCCGATCAGGGGGTAGGTCATGACCACGATCTGACCGGCGTAGGAAGGATCGGTGAGGATTTCCTGATACCCCGTCATTGCCGTGTTGAAAACGACTTCACCGATTTTTTCAGCCGTCGCACCAAACGATTTGCCCGGGAAAGTCCGCCCATCTTCCAGTATCAGGTATGCGTCCAACTAATATCTCTCCCCATTCCAGATTCCAGATGTCAGCCGGCTGATTACTATCATTTATTCACTCTCACCCCATCCTCCGCCACCCGGAGTTTCCAGCCTGATCGTATCTCCCTGCTGCATCTGCCATGTTCCCTTGCCCGCGATCCCCATCTCTTCGCCGTCCGAACCGATCAGGGTGTCGCAGCCGGGCATGCCCTTATGGCCGCCGCACAGTCCAAAGGGACCGAATTTGCGTCTCTCGCTCAGCAGGCTCACGGTGGCAGGAGCGAGCAGGCGGATCTCCCTGACGATACCGTCACCACCGCGATGCCGGCCGGCCCCGCCGGAACCGCTCCGGATGCCATAGCACCCAACTCTGAAAGGATAGGTGTGCTCGAGGGCTTCCACCGGGGTATTCCTGGTATTGGTCATATGGCAGTGGATGGCAGAGGGGCCCCGGCTCTGCGGTCTACCACCCATACCTCCCCCTGTCGTCTCGTAGTAGGTGAAGGTATTGCCCGTTCGGGGGTCGATTCCGCCTATACTCAGGTTGTTCATCGTGCCCTGGCTTGCAGCGGGCACCCTCTCTGGTGCCACCTGCGCCATTGCACCCAGTAGAACATCCACCAGGCGCTGGCTCGTTTCCACATTTCCTGCCGCCACGGCGGCCGGCGGCCTTGCATTGACGATCGTTCCCTCCGGCGCCACCAGCCTGATGGGCACGAAAGAGCCGTGATTGGGCGGCACGGACGGATCGAGCAGACAGCGAAAGACATAGACCGTGGCCGACAGGGTAACAGCCTCAACCGCATTGAGCGGACCGGCGCACTGGGGCGCGCTGCCGCTGAAATCAACCGTCGCTTCATTACCATCAATAGTAATGGCAACCCTGATAGGGATCGGTCCGCTCCCCATCCCGTCATCATCCAGGCAATCCTCAAACCTGTAGGTTCCGTCGGGCAGATCGGTGATCAGCGACCTGGTCATCCTCTCCGCATAATCGAGAAGATGGCCGGCATAGGTCACCATCTCTTCAACTCCCCTCTCCCTCATTACCTCGATCAGCCGCAGTGCACCCACGTCGAGCGAGGCCATCTGCGCCCTGATGTCTCCCTCCCTCTCTTCAGGAGTTCGTACGTTTGCCATCAGCAGTGCCATAATGTCGCGATCGGGCTCTGTTTCCGCCGCGCGCCTCAGCCGAACGGGCGGGATGCGCAACCCTTCCTGGTAGATCTCCGTTGCCAGGGCCATCGAACCGGGGGCCATTCCCCCGACATCAGCGTGGTGTGCCCTCGAGGCTGCGTAAAAGGCAGGGGAATCTCCCTCAGGCGGATAGACGGGGGCCACCATCGTCAGATCGGGCAGGTGGGTGCCGCCGGCAAAAGGATCGTTGAGCAGGATGATCTCCCCCGGCTGCAGTTGACCGCCGGCCAGAGCACACGCCACCGAGCGGGGCATGCTGCCCAGATGAACGGGCAGGTGATCCCCCTGGGCTATGACACGGGCCCCGGAATCGAAGAGAGCGCACGAGTAGTCCCGGCGCTCCTTGATATTGGGTGAGGAGGATGATCGCTGCAGCACCGCCCCCATCTCTTCGGCAATGCCGGCAAATCGATGCTTGTATACCTCGAGAAGTACAGGATCCATTTCAGCTGTTCCGGCGGGTTATGTCGCGCCGGATGGGCACTACACTGGTTTCCGTCCGGAAACGGCCCTTTTGCGCAATCTCTGCGTTAATCTGCCGGATTTCTTGTGCGACGTACACATGTACGTCTCCGCGCAATCCGTTGATTTTCTTGACCTTGCGCAAAATAGCCAGTTTCCATCCTGGAAACACGCCAGTTTCCATCCGGAATTTCCGGATAGAAACTATACTACGTCTGGAAGATCGGTTTCGGCCGCTTCTTCGACCCCTTCACCCGACAGAATGATATCTATCTCCTCCCGGGTGCCCAGATGCAGGGAACCTACCCGCGAACAGGCGAACGCGGCACAGGCGGCGGCAAAGTAGCCTGCGCTCTCTCCCTTTATACCTGTCAGCAGCGCATAGGAGAGGCCTCCGTAGTAAGCGCCGCCGGCACCGGTTGAATCGACACCCGGTCCGCCGAGTGCAGGAATGTGCCACACCTGCCCGTCGTACATTATGAAGCTGCCCTCCCGGCCGGCGGTGACAACCGTATAGCGTGATCTATAGGCTTTGTGGAGATGATCGCACGCCTTCCTGGCACTCTCCTCACCGGAAAGTCGCCGGGCGGCTTCGAGGCAGAGCTTGAGCACGTCTGTCTTCTGCAGGATCACTTCCAGCTCCTTCATCCTGCCCAGACCCACCTCTTCGACCAGGTAGATCGGGTCTGCATCCACGTCTGTGAAGACAAGGCAGTCTGCGGCGTGTGCAATCTCTATGGCCTGCAGTGTCGTACGGAGGGGCACGGTGCTGATGTCGGTGTGGAAATGCAGCGAGTTGTCAATGCAGCCGACCATGTTGGCGGTGACGTTTTCGGCCGTCAGGTCGCTCAGAACGTTGGGGAAGATGAAGGTGTTCCTCTCTCCATCCGGACAGAGCGTCACCCAGGAGAAGGGGGAGCGGGCACCCTTACGCCTTCCGATACCATGGGTCATGATATTTTCGTTCTCGAGGTGCTCGATGATCCTCGACCCGTCGTCATCGTCACCCATGATCCCCAGCCAGGCGGTGTTGATGCCGAGACGGGCAAGCTGTATCAGGCTCAACGCCGTTGCTCCACCCGGCGTGATTTCCAGTCCCTGGCTGTGACGCTTGCGCTGCGACCGGCCGAGCTCCGGTACCATCGCTACATAGTTCATTACACAGGAACCGATCCCGACTACATCCACCGCTTCGGAACATGGGGCTGTTTCCACTCCATCTCCTGGTACAGGATCGGGTCTGTTTATCTCCTGCTCCGGGCTCATGGCCTCATCTCCAGAAAACGTTGTACATTCAAATTTAACAAATTCCCCGCCCGATCGAATCCATCAATCAAGCAATGAAAGGCCGAAATCGAGGTCCTCCACGATGTCATCCACATCCTCGATTCCCACCGAGAGACGGATCAGGCCGTCCGGAATCCCCATATCCTCTCTCTCTTCACTACTCAACTTGCAGTGTGAAGAGACCGCTGGCAATAGAAGCGTTGTTTCAACACTTCCGAGGCTCGGGACGATCGGAATCATCCGGAAGGCATCGACCACCTTCCGAACCTCCTCCAGACCGGCGTTCACCTCGAAGGAGAGCATGCCTCCGCCGGCTTTCATCTGCCTCGAGGCGACCTCGAAGTAGGGACTCGACTCGAGACCGGGGTAGTTGACCCTCCGGATCCCGGGGTGCTCTTCGAGGTGCCTGGCGATCGCAAGTGCGTTTTCGGCCGTCTGCATCACCCGGACCTTCACGGTCTTGACTCCGCGCATTATCAGGAATGCCGCCAGGGGGTCCATGATGCCGCCCATATCTATAAGACGGGTCCTTATCTCCTTCATGGTTCCGGCACTCCCGACCACCAGCCCCCCCGTAGTGTCCCCGTGACCGCCCAGATACTTGGTGAGGCTGTGCACTATCAGGTCGACACCCAGCTCGAGCGGGTTCTGCAGAACCGGTGTGGCAAAGGTGTTGTCCACGATAACGGTGGCTCCGGCTGCATGACCGAAGCGGGCGGCCGCTTCCATATCGGCCACTTTCAGAGTCGGATTGGTCGGGGTTTCCAGGTAGAGAACTCCGGCGCCCTCTCCCAGCGCCCCCTTCAGTTCATCGCCGTCTCCGGCTTCGGCACCCATATCAACCCATACAACCTCCACACCCCACGGCTCCAGCACGCGGGTGAAGAAGCCGGAAGTGCCGCCGTAGAGGTCGCGGTAGGCTACCAGACGCGATCCGGGCTGCAGGAGTGTGAACATCGTGGTGCTTATCGCGGCCATCCCGGATGCGGCTGCGACCGCATCATCGGCACCCTCCAGCGCCGCCACCTTCTCCTCCAGTGCACGGACGGTCGGATTGCCCATCCTGCTGTATATGTACTCGCCCCCCCTGGGTCTCAGGAATGCATCTTCGAGCGCCTGGGCGCTGGAAAACCTGAATGGAGCTGTCTGGTATATGGGAACGGTTGCGGCACCGATCGCAGGGTCCACCTTCTCGCCGGCGTGAACCGCTCTGGTGGAGAGACCTGAATTTTCTGGAAGGTCGGACATTTATTTCTCCTCGTGCCTTGCCGGCCGGACACCTCTGCGCTCTCGATACATCACCGTAATTACGAAGCGGCGCACTTAGTACACCGTTCCGCAATTACGCCGGTATTCAAGCGCCGATGCATTCCGGCCTGCCGTGTTGCTCGTCGTCACAAGCTGATGAGCAGATCTCCAAAGGGGCCCACCTCCATATCAGCGTCCGGTGGAACGATAGTGGTAGCTGAAAACTCGTGAATCAGGGCAGGTCCACGCAAGTGCTGCCCGACTCTGAGACTCTCCCTTGGAATCTGTACTGCCCGGAAGACCTCCCCCTCCCAGACCATGCTCCTCTCCGGGTATTCTTCCTGGCCTGGGCCGGGGTCCGATTCGAGAGCGGGAAGCAGGTCGTCGAGGTCTGCGGCTCCGGGGCCGTGCCCTTCCACACGAAGCGAAACAAGTTCCACTGCAGTGCCGGGCCGGTCGTAACCGTATCTCTCGCTGTGCGCGGCGGCGAAACCGCCACACAGCCGATTCCATGAGTCTCCATCTTCCGCCGACCATCCGGAGGCTTCCACAGTCAGCTCAAAGGACTGTCCCAGGTAGCGCATATCGGCTCTTCGCACCAGCCTGTACTGCCCGGATGGAACTCCGGCTTCCTCCAGACCGGCCCTTACCTCTTCGTCCAGTTCCCTCCAGACAGACTCGACCTGTTCGGAATCATTCTGTGGATCAGTGCCCAGGATCGTTCGAGCCCGGTCGATCCTCAAGCCCGCCACGAGTGTTCCCACAGCCGAGAGGAGCCCCGGTTCGTGCGGCACCAGCACACGTCCGATACTCATCTCCCCGGCCAGAGCCGCCGCGTGCATGGCGCCTGCTCCCCCGAAAGCCACCAGCACGCAGTCGCGGGGGTCTTTACCCCTCTCTATGCTTATCCGCCGCAGCGCTCCCGCCATGGCAGTGATCGCTACATGGACGACACCTTCGGCGGCCTGCTCAGGCGTCAGCTCTCCGGCACCCTCGATCCCTGATGCTGCTGCGGCCAGCCCCCTGAGCCCCTCGAGGGCCGCCTCCTCATCGAGAGTCATCGCACCCCCCAGCAGTCCCCGGTCGGGCAGTCTGCCCAGAATCAGGTTCGCATCGGTTACGGTAACACCTTCACCATTGCGACCCGGCCGTCTACGCCCGTACGCAAGGGGGCCGGGATCGGCTCCCGCACTTTCGGGACCCACGATCACCGCTCCCCCCCTGTCCACCCGCGCCAGGCTTCCCCCACCGGCACCCACCGTATGCAGGTCAACCTGGGCCACCAGGAGAGGATACCCCTGCATCCCCCCTTCGGAGGTCTGGCGGATAGTGCCTTCACACAGGGCTACATCGGTACTCGTTCCGCCCATGTCAAAAGTGAGGATCTTCTCGAAACCGGCCCGCCCGGCTACCGCAACCGCCCCGGCCACACCGGCGGCTGGTCCCGACAGCAGTGTGTGGACCGGTTCTCTGGCTGCCTGGACGGCCGTCAGCGATCCTCCGCTCGAAGTGGTGATGCTCAGCCCTGCCCCGGACAATCCCCTGCTGAGCGAATCGAGATACTCACCCATTACCGGCTGAACCACGGCGTTCACGGCGACAGTGGAGGTTCTTTCATACTCGCGAAATACCGGTATCAGTTCGGAGGAGAGGGTGATTCCCAATCCGGGAAATTTCTCTTTAAGAGCCCTGGCGACAATCTCCTCGTGTTCGCGATTGGCATAGGAATGGAGCAGGGAGATCGCGATCGCCTCGGCGGGAGGGTCAAGTGCGGCGATTTTCTGCAGCAGTTCCTCCATTTCCGGACTGTCGGGCAGCAGTGCTGTCTCCACCTGGCCTTCCGGACCGATCCTCTCCTTCACTCCCAGCCGGTACCCGCGCCCGATCAGCGGCGGCGGGCGCTGAACCTCAAAATCGTAGAGGGAGGGTCTCTCCTGCCTTCCGATCTCGAGCACGTCCTCGAATCCGCTCGTGGTTACCAGAACCGCCTTTGCAACGCTGCCGGTCAGAATTGCATTGGTGGCCACGGTGGTTCCGTGGGCGATCCTGTCGGCCGGCTCAACACGGTTGCCGGAGACGATCTTCTGCACGCCATCGAGTACCGCCTGGTGCGGTGCCGCCGGAGTGCTGGCCAGTTTGAAGTGAACCAGACCTTCCGGGCCCAGGGCCACCAGGTCGGTGAATGTTCCTCCCGTATCGACTCCGATGAGACGCCCCATCATAGTTCCGTAATGCCTGAACCACTCATGTCTTCAGCGTTCAGCACTCTGGCTCCCGGCGCTGCAGAGAGATGGTGGAAAACCGGTTCTTTCCACGACCGTGCCCTGTATGCACCTGCAACGGCCGATTCCAGTTCTTCCCGGCACCCTTCCCTGTGAAACACCACGCAGCAGCCACCGAATCCGGCTCCGGTGAGCCTTGCTCCGTAGACTCCATCTACAGAGATCGCCGACTCCACGATCAGGTCGAGTTCCTCGATGCTCACCTCATAACGCTCGGCCAGTGACCGGTGGCATTCAACCATCAGTTCACCGAACCTCTCCCTTTCGCCCAGCGTCAGGCTGACAGCACCCTTTTCCACCCTCTCTATCGCGCCGACCACGTGCTCTACCCGCTTCAGAAGAGGCTGTGGAAGCAGATCCTCAACTTCTGCCAGATCACCTGCCGGCAGGTCTCTGAGTGCGGCGATCGGACCCACTGCCTTTCGCAGGATTCCGAGGGCCGATTCTATCTCCAGCCTGCGCCTGCGGTACTCTCCATCGGCCAGTTCCCGCTGTATTCCCGAGTTAATCACCGTGATCGCACAGCCTTCCGGCAGAGGTACGTGGCGGCAGGTAAGATGCCTGCAGTCGAGAAAGATCGCCTTACCAGCTTCGGCCAGCAGGCTGGTGTACTGGTCCATGATGCCGCACGGAACTCCCGCCCACCTGTTCTCGGCCCGCTGGCATAGCAGGGCAGCCTCCACCGTCGCTCCGGCTCCCTTTCCGCAGGCGAGGTAGACCGATACTTCGAGAGCTGCCGAGGATGAGAGTCCTGAACCGATCGGAATATTGCCTGTTATTGCTGCGATACCGGATACAACCGGTATCCCGGCTTCATCCATCTCCAGAATGACGCCGGCGACATACCGCCGCCACATGGCCCGACAGCCCCCCGCCAGCTCGTCGAACCTGTCGGGATCGTCCCTCAGCTCATCGAGTGAAGCCAGATCGAGCTGGAAGCTGTCTCCCAGATCGAGGCTGTGGAACTCCAGGATTCCGGTATCACCCGGATAGAGGGCGCAGCTGACGAACCTGTCCACCGCCACCGGCAGAACGAATCCCTCGTTGTAGTCGGTATGACCTCCCAGCAGGTTCACCCTGCCCGGAGCGACCGAAACCCGGATATCAGCAGACTGGAACTCTACACTCCGGCCTGAATCGCGGAGCACCCCCCGCAGTCCTTCGACGGCCGACCGTGCGACAGCAATCGATCCAGGTTCCGGTACAGTCAATCGTTCATCCTTTTTGAGTACACCGTTCCGTAATTACACTGGTATTCGTGCGTCGATGCATTCCGGCCAGCCGCGTTGCTCGTCGTCGCGATAGACACCGCTATTCCTCCTCCTCGTGCCTTACCGGCCGCACGCCTCGTCGCTCTCGATACATCACCGTAATTACGGAGCGGTGCACTTAGAAAACCATTTCTCCACGCGTGCCAGGGCATCCTCCTGGGTAACCGGCTCCCTGTCGCCCCATCCGAGCGAGCCGAGGAAGGCCGAACCATACGATTTGCGCAATATCCTCGGATCGAGCACCAGGGCCACTCCCCGATCATCCCTGTGCCGGATAAGCCGGCCCATCCCCTGCTTGAATTTCAGCACTGCCATAGGCAGCAGCAACTCTGTAAATGCCCTGCCCCCTTCCCGTTCCAGCTTCTCCGCCCTGGCCTGCAGAACGGGCTCGCTGGGCACCCTGAATGGAAGCCTTGTCAGCACGAGCAGGCTGAGCGCCTTTCCCCGTACGTCTATCCCCTCCCAGAAGGAGTCGGTAGCGATAAGGGCCTCCCCTCTGCCGCCGCGCAGTGATTCGAGAAGATCGTTCCGGGGCGCCTCCCCCTGGCAGCGCAGGCGTATCCCGCTGCGCGCCAGCGGTTCCGAGAGCATTTCATTCAAACGACGCATCGAACCGTACGAGGTCACAAGCACAAGCGTCCGGCCGCCCGCGGCGATGATGGCCGGTTCCAGAATATCGGCCAGAGCCCGTTCGTGATCCTTCTCGGTCGGTTCGGGAAAATCATCGGGTATCAGCAGTTCCACCTGCGAAGAGTGATCGAACGGACTTCTCAGCACCTCTGCAACAACCCGTCCTCCCTCCAGCAGATCGAGCCCCAGACGACCCGAGATGAAATCGAAGTTGTCCCGTAAGGCGAGGGTGGCGGATGAGAGGAGGGCCCCCTCGACCACTCCGAATACGGCCCGTGCCAGCTGAGGTCCTACCTCGACCGGGGCCGATGCCAGAGTCAATCTGGGCATATCCCTGCGGGAAGCGCCCCTCTCCACCCACCGCACCATTTCCGCTTCACCATCCTCCCCGTGATCCACGAACCGTGCCAGTGCCGAGATGGCCGTATTCAGCCTGCCTGCAACGGCCGCGATATCTATGAAGGGGGAATCGAGCTGCTTTCCATATTCTTCCCGCAGCGGTTCCAGGTCGCGCAACAGCCGTTCGAGACCTGCAGTGAGCAGCAGCAGATCGCTTCTGAGGGCCCTGCACGACTGTAATCCGTCTTCACTCCAGGCCGCATCCTGTTCGACCCAATCAGTCAGTCGCAGCGTCCTGTCATCCTTCTGCATCGCCATCAGCGACTGAATGGCCCGCCCCAGGCTGCCGAAGTGAGCGGGCACGGCCTCCGATGCAGTTGCCAGCGCGGGACGCACCTCTGTTTCGAGCCTTTCGAGTGCCCGTCCTGCCTGCGGATTTCCTTCTGACAGCGGGATCAGACGCTGAAGCAGCAGGGGGAGAAGGCCTTTGCCGGGTTTCCTGCGGTACTGGAGCCTGCCCAGTTGACGCTGCAGCCCGACACTGCTTATCTCGGTACCGAAATGGCTCGTGGCCACCTCCTCGATGTGCTGGGCCTCATCGAGGATAATGTGGCTGTAGGGGGGCAGCACGGCGGCCCCGCTCGCACCACCCAGTGCCTGACGCAGCGCCAGATCGGTGAAGAGAAGGTGGTGGTTGGCGATCAGGATATCGGCCCTGGCGGCCCTCTTGCGCGCCAGGTAGAAATGACAGTCGTTGAAGAATGGACACCTGGTCCGGGTGCAGTCATCGGCCTGCGTTGCCAGCTGATCCCACAGTTGATCCTGCGGCGGCGGACTCAGGTCTGAAAGACTCACCTCTCCGGCAGTTGAGGCCCACTCAGCCAGTTTCTTCAGTTCGGCCGCCTCTCCCTCGGTTTCGGCGAAGAGGTCCGGTTCGCCGAGTATCTCATAGGCCTTCCGAATGCATGGATAATTGCGCCGACCCTTTACCAGAACGGCCCTGAACTCGAGTCCCGCCCTTTCGAGTACCGGCAGGTCGGAGCCGATCAACTGCTCCTGCAGGTTGATCGTGTTGGTCGAAACCACCACACGCCTGTGATTGCGTGTGGTCCACATTATCGCAGGCACAAGGTAGGCAAGGCTCTTGCCGACCCCCGTTCCCGCCTCCACCAAGACAATCCGGCCGTCGTTGAAGGTTCCGGCAGCCGCCAGGGCCATATCGACCTGGGCATCCCGCTGCTCATAGCCGTCCAGCACCCGGGAGAGGGACCCCCCCGGCTCGAAGAACTCCCTGACACGATCCAGTTCCAGGGGTCTGGCTTCCTCAACCTTCAGCGGCTCGGTGACGACATAGATCTCTGAACAACTGTTATCGATGATCGCGAAGCCGACACCGTCCGCACCCAGTTTCGCAGCAGCGTCAAGGTCGTGTCCGGACGCATTCAGAGTGCTCCCGGGATGGTTGTGGATCACCATGTCGCCGGGACGGACCGCCCGATCGACCGCCAGGACTGCTCCCCCGGTACCGCGGGCGGCCACCTCCGCTTCCACCACGACACCCCCGGAGGAAAGCCGTCCGACGAAAAACACTTCATTCCCGCCGGCGGCTTCTATTTCACCGGCGATGGCCCCGATCACTTCGGCCGAGAACCAGTCATCGGCAGACCGGGTTCCTCTCTTCAATGCTCCTACCACTGCCAGAGGGCGCTCAGGGGTACTGCATGCATATTGGATGAGAAATTAACTGACTGACTCCCCAGATAAAGCACTATACCCCGGTGAAAGTGCTTCTTTCTGGCATCGGCGAGCACATTAAGTCCCTTGAAATCGGAGCCGTTAACGGTTGACGCTGATTTGACTTCGATTCCGACCATACGACCTCCTGCATCCTCCAGGATAATGTCAATTTCCTGACCGATTTGAGTTCTGAAATGAAACAGATCTACAAACCGTTCAGCCCATGTCGCCTGCTTCATCAATTCCATAATGACGAAAGACTCCAGAACCGGTCCAAGCAGGTGGCGGTCGAAGGCGATTCGCTGGTCAGTCAATCCTGTCAGATGAGAAAGGAGACCCGTATCGCAGAGGATCAGTTTGGGTGCCTTCATGAGCCGTTTCGACAGATTGCCCGACCAGGCCGGGATCGTGCGGATCAGGAAGGTCATCTCCAGCAGAGTCATGTATCGCCTGAGTGTGGTAAAGGGTATGCCGGACGATCTGGAGATTTCGGAGGAATTCAGAATAGTACCGGAACGCGCAGCAAGCAGTGTCAGCAATCGCGGCATCTGTGTCAGACCATCGATCGGAACAATTTCATTAACCTCGCGCTGAAGAATGGTTGTAATATATGCCCTGAACCACGCATTACGACGTCCCGCATTTCTTCTTTCAACGGCTTCGGGAAATCCGCCCCTGGTTATCCTGTGAAAAAGTGATGCTTCATCTTCGGCAGTCAGTGATGTTTCAGGCAGATCTTCTCCGAAAACAGCATCTACAAATCTTTCGGTTCTTCCCTCCAGCTCACCCTGGGAGAATGGCCAGAGGGCCAGGATCTCCATCCTTCCTGCAAGAGATTCAGAGAGTCGGGGCAGAAGAAGAACATTCGCCGAGCCTGTCAGCAGAAAGCGTCCGGGCTCTCTCTGCCGGTCAACCGCTCCCTTTATGGCCATGAACAGTTCGGGAGCACGCTGGATTTCATCCAGCACGACATCCCCCTCAAGACCCTTTACAAAACCTTCAGGATCTGTTTTAACCGCAGCCAGTGCAGTAGCATCATCGAGCGTTATGTAGCGGGCGGATCTTTCCTCTTTCGCAACATACATCGCAAGAGTGCTTTTACCAGTCTGCCGGGCTCCGTGGAGCAGAACAACAGGGCTGTCTGATAGAGCTTCCAGTAGAGAAGCTGTTATATTTCGGTATTTCATGGTTAAATATTAACCACGTCATGGTTAAATATCAACCACGAAATTACATCAAAATGACGGCGATTCCTGCAGTCATTCAAGCGGTATATCGAGAGGTTCCCCCCACGGCCCTTCGGCCGCAACCCGGCCATCCACGGTAATCCTCGCCTGACCATCGGCCAGTTCGACATCGATATTGCGGCCCCTGTAGGGGATACCGGTGCACTTCAGGTGCTGAAGGCCCAGATCGAGCGGGTGGTGGGTGAGTGTCAGATCACCCATCTGAAGCTCCAGCAGCGGAGGCTGCAGTCCAACTGCATACCGTACAATCAGGTCTGCCAGCCACGAGTGCATGTAATCGTCAATGCCGCGGTAGAAACTGGGCTGGCCCGTATAGGGATGGTAGTGCTCGAATGTGTTGGGGCGGCCGGGATCGCCGTCGGTGAAGAGCATCCTGATAAAGGTGGTCAGGAAGTGCGCGGCATAGGGTGCCAGCCCGAAGTCGAATACCCATGCGGCACGGGCGAGTGCTTCGAAGACGTGGCTGTTCGTCATCGGCCACACCCTTCCATTCCAGGGGCAGTTCATCCTCTTTCCCTTCCACCGCGCGTCGGGATCGAACCACCTGTCATCGGCACTCGTGGCGGGTACGGGGAAAGGTGTCCAGAATTTCTCCGGATCGAGCAGATGCTCCCATATCGCCGGCATCTGTTCGGCTCCTGCCAGGTCGGTCATGAAGGGGTAGAATCCGACCGCCGCCTTTATCCCTGTCCGTTCCATTCCCCGGGGGTCGACGTCACTGAACCACTTTTCCTCCGGATCCCACATGTAGTGGAGAATCGCTGCACCCGTTTTTTCCGCCTCGCTCTCCCACTGCTTCTGTTCATCTTCCCGGCCGATCACTCCTGCCACTATGGCCAGCGCTCTCTTCAGTCTGTAGAGATAGACGGTCGCATCCACCGCCTTCAGCCGGATGTTGCTTACCCATCCGGTCTTGTCCGCCTCGCTGAATACGGCCATATACCGGCTCATGTACTCCTGACCGGTTTCATACTGGGAGAGGACATCGTAGAGGCCCGTACCATCCCTGTCCCTCTCCCGGTCGAAATATCCGGCGTACCGGCCGAGAGGTTCGTATACCTCCTCGCAGAAAGCCGGATCGGGATGGACCTGCTCCAGCGAGAGCAGTGCCCCTCCCCAGTCGGCCAGGTAGAAATCCGATTTGCGATCGGTATTGTAGTAGATGCGGCCCGGAAAGGAGCCATCCTCCCGCTGGCACGCAATGAAGTTGCGCAGAGTTCCCCTGGCAGCCGAAGGATCGTGTCTCCAGCGCAGATCCCTCATCTGCGCGTGACCGCTGTAGGAGATCGGGACCCGGAAATACTCTATGCCCTCGCAGACGGCCGGAAACCGCCACCGGCCATGGCCTCCTCTGCCCTCCAGCATATGCAGTGCATACCACCTGTGGTTCCACGCGGCCTCTATGCAGGGGTCTGAACAGCGGAGGTCGGGCACACCGCCGAGCGCCTTTTCCCACGCTCTCTGCGATATTTTCAGCAGCACACCGGGCGCCTCCCATCCTGCGCTGTCGGCCTGCCTTTCATCTTCGACAGCCCCTGCTGCCCCTTCATTCCACAGGTCTGATTCGATCACCCGGACCGGAGGGTTGCGAACCGTCTCCACCCCGACAGAGACCTGCTCGGTTGACACCGCTTCCATGCCAGTTTCGCCCGGAATATCGAACACAGCCAGGAGCCGGTCCCTGCCGTCGGTTCCCGGAACCAGCGCCGAGTGGAGCGCTGCATAGTAAAGCCCGTGCGGTGCGTTCCCCGACTGGTGCACTTCGCTGGAAAGTCCCGACCTCTCCCACCCTCCCGACCAGGGAGTCAATCCCCAGTGAGGCTGGATCTTTATGCCTTCGGAGAACTGGACAGACCAGGATGAAGCCTCCCTGTCCAGGCTCAATCGGCATCTCACGTCGATGTGGGGATGACCGGGCGGCATCACGGTTCTGGTCCAGATTATGCCCCATGAGCCGGCTGCGAAGTCTCCCGACTTCGTCTCCCGTCCATCGGGGAGCACGTAGAGACCGCCGGTATCAGGCTGGGCGGTCCATACAACCAGGTGAAGTCCGCTCTCCCATGCATCTGCGTCACCATCAATGGTGATCTCTGCACACAACCTGTCGTCGGCGGTCAATACCAGGTTCTCCCACGCGGTGACCTCACCTGCAGAGAAGCTCTCTCCAGCCTTCTGCCGTGAGGCGCCGTGACAGGGACGGTCCGATATCTGAAGTGATGCTGACATTCCTGCCGGTGACCACTGCAACCTGCCCCGGCGCAGGATGTAAGGCCGTCCATTACCGTCGAGAAGAGTCCAGGTGAAGCAGGGGAAGATGGAATGGTTGAAATAGTGAACCTCGTCCCACAACCCGGGATGTTCGAGCCAGACCGGAAATGGAGGCGCCCAGAGCAGGCGGTCCCCCCCACCCAGATACCACTTGTCGGTTCTTACAGGCAGTTGCATATCCTCATGACTTTCAGAAAGTGCACCGGTACTGCTGTTGTTCAGAGTGAGCCGTTCCGGAATCACAGAACAGCGCGCTTACCGCTACGTTAGAGGGCCGGTTCCGCCGGTGTCAAGACAGGGGGGATTCAACGGGGAGTGTGGCGCCGACAGGTCTGCATGCTTAAAGAGCCTGCCTGAGAAACCGGCGATAGCGAGGGTTACGCTGGCACCGTAGTGTTTTTCAGACAGGCTCTTTATATTCAATCATCGAAAAACACATCTGACAACGCCGCCGGTGTGGATGGAGCAGAGAACCATGGAAAGGCGATGATCTAAATCCGGAGAAGATAGAGCGTACTGTAGCCCTCAGCCGCGACAAGTACTGCCTTATCAGCAATACTCTCAAAAAGGCGGCCGCCATCACCCACTATTACACGATAAACGGCGGTGAGCCTGTCGAAGTTCCTCTCTCAGCGCGGCATCGATAGTCGCTTTATCCTCCTCTGAAAGCTGTGGCAGGGGCGACCGGGGCGGGCCGCCGTGGCCTCCCAGCATATCTGCAGCGGCTTTGATCCCAGCGATTCCGAACCCGCCCTGAATGACCCGCGTCAGAAAACCGAGCCGGGGCTGAAGCTCCAGCATACCATCCATATCACCGGCTCTGGCGGCCTCGAACAGCTCCACACACAGCTCCGGTACGACGTTGGCCATGGCGATTATCCCTCCCACCGCTCCCGCTGCCACGGAGGCACCGAGTATGAAGGCCGATCCGACCAGAAGGTTGAACTCGGGAGGGGTTCGTTCCAGGTATTGCTGTAGATTGCGAAGATCACCGTTCGAATCCTTCAGTCCGATGATGTTGGGGTGGGTGGAGAGCTCTCCGGCTGCCTCGACGGAAAGATTGAGACCTGTATTCGAGGGCATATTATAGAGAACAACCGGTAGATCGGAATTGTCGGCCACGATTCTGAAGTGGTCGCAGAGCGCCTGCGAGGTCATCCGGGCTTTGTAGTAGGAGGGAGTCAGGACCATTATCGCATCGGCGCCCAGTTGAGCTGCGTCGCGGGCATACGCCAGAGTCGCCGCAGTGCTTTCAGCTCCCGATCCTACCAGGAATATGCTGTCTTTCTCCCTGTTGGCCGCACAGACCTCAATCACCCTGACACGCTCTTCTCTTTCCAGCAGAACTGCTTCGCCCGTCGATCCGAGTGCGGCAATGCCGGCCATGCCTTTGCCCGAGAGCCACTCCAGCTGAGCCTCCAGGCCTTCCGGATCCACCGCGCCATCCAATGAAAAAGGGGTCACCACAGGAACGATGACCCCTTCGAAGTTCAACAGGGTTCCCATTCTGGATATTCCCGGACCCTCAGCCCGATTCCCCGAACGCCTTCACGGCGCTTTCCACATCTTCATATGTTTCGAAAATAGACATCAGTTTCGTGATCATCAAAAGGCTCTGAATCTTGTCTGATGTATGGGCCAGTTTCAGGTCTCCCCCCCCGTTCCTGAGTGTAGTCAACGCTCCCATCAGAGCACCCAGACCGGAGGAGTTGAGCCATTTGACCCTGCTCAGGTCGGCTACCACCTTGCTGACTCCATCGCCCATCAAACCTTTGATGTGGTCGTGCAGATCCTGTATATCGGGGCCGCCCATCATCTTTCCCTTCAGGGTCAGTACGGCGATGTCCCCATCCATTGTCTCCTGAATTTTCACCTGAAATACCCTCCGCTCAATTACGAGCTGGATGAATAGTGCCTCCGATATTCTCGTAGCGGGCCCCTATCGTGTCAATGGTAACTCTGCTGAAGGCAAAACTTAGTGCCGGCCGGCAGAGAAGAGAACAGGTGGCGGCCGGTGCAATCAGGGTCAGATCACCTTGACGACTACCAGCGTAATATCATCCTCCTGCGGACAACCGGTACACAGAGATTCCACCGCTTCCCGGAGCCCTTTCAGCACATCGGCCGCGGATCCTCCCTTCAACCGCCCGGCTATCTCGGCAACGCGCTGCTCACCGAACATCTCCCCATCGGAGTTAGTTGCCTCGACTATTCCGTCTGTGTAAAGGACGATGAGATCTCCCGGCTCGAGAGCGACACTCCCCTCCTCGTAATCCTTGCCCGGAATGAAGCCCAACACTATTCCGCCTTCACTCAACCTGCGCGGTTCACTGCCGGAGGATATCAGGAGTGGATTGAAGTGACCCGCATTCGAATAGCTGATCTTTCCCCCCGCACGATCAAGAACCCCGTAAAAGAATGTGGCATACCTTCCTATCCCGAAGCTCTCGCAGAGAAGATCGTTCAGCCTGCTCATTATTTCGGGCAGGGTGAGTTTTCTGCGCGTGAGGGATCGGAAGGAGGCGTAGAGACTGGCCATCATTATCGCCGCCGGAGTCCCCTTGCCCGAGATATCACCGATGGCAATTCCCAGGCGCTCTTCACCAAGCTGTACCAGGTCGTAGAGGTCCCCTCCCACGCTCTGCGTGGGTGCGAAGTAGGTAGCTACTTCTATACCGGGGATTTCAGGAGGCGTTCGGGGCAGCAGTGCCCGCTGTATCTCCCCTGCCAGTTCCAGTTCCTTCTCCAGGAAACGTTTCTGCCGCACCTCCGTGAAAAGACTCGCATTCTCAATCGCCATTGCCGCCTGCGATCCGAAGGCCTGCAGCAGCTTCAGGTCCTTTTTTCTGTAATAGCCGACCCTGTTCGATTCCAGGTTGAGAACCGCCAGTACAGAACCACCCGCCATCAGGGGGATTACGATCTCGCTTCGAGTCAGCGGGCGTGCATCCACATAACGGGGATCCCTGCGTACATCCCTGACAACCACCGGTGTTTGTGTCTCGGCAGCCTGTCCGACCAGTCCCTTTCCGAACTTCAGGTTGATCTTTTCGAGGAAGTCGAAATCGTAATTGCGCTGCAGGTGATAGCTGATCTTTTTCGCCTCCGCATCGACCAGAACGATGGCAACGGCATCGTACCCCACCACCTGCCTCAACCCATCCAGGATCAGTTCGAGAACTTCATCCCGGTCCAGTGTCGAGGAGATCCTCATGCCCACCTCGAAAATGAGATCTTTCTCCAGACCGGCCTGGCGGGCGCGGAAGTAGAGCCGGACCGCCACAATTATGGCCAGAAACGACACTATCAGCAGGATGTCTTCGCCCGCGATCATCTATACCGCACCGGCGAGTCTGAGCAGCGCCCACAATCCCAGGCCGGCAGCGATCAATACTATTACACCGCCCAGCATGTTCGCCGCCGCCCCATTGGAGTGCTCTCCCAGCCGCTCCCTGTCGTTGGCAACCCAGAGCAGGAAGATGGCCACCACCGGCAGCAGGACTCCATTGGCGGCCTGCGCAACCATTATCGCAGGCACCGGCCTCAGACCGAGGAGACCGAAGATCACGCCGGTGGCCACAACGGCCAGAGCCACCACCCGCTGTCTGGTCCTCTCCAACCCCTTCTCCCACCCGAGAATGCCCTGTGTGGCATATGCGGCAGCCATCGGAGCCGTGATACCCGATGAGAGCCCCGCGGCAAGAAGTCCGATCGAGAAGAACATCGTGGCGGTCCTGCCGAGCAGCGGTTCGAGCTGAGCCGCCATATCGGCCGCCCCGCTGAATGCCTCAGCGGCACCGCCCTGGTAGAAGGCACCCGCCGCGGTCAGAACAATCGCCCCCGAGATAATGCCGCCGAGCACTATGCTTACCACAGCGTCGGTGCGGGCTGCAGTGAGTTCTTCGGCTCCGCTGAACCTTTCCCTCACTGCAGAAGCGTGCAGAAAAAGATTGTAGGGAACGACCGTGGTACCTATCAGGGCGATCACCAGGTAGATGTCACCTCCGGCACCCAGAGAGGGAATAAGTGCACCCCTTATTACATCCAGCAGTCTGAATCCGGAGATGAACAGAGTCGCCAGAAAGGCGAGGCTCATCAGAAGGACGGCGGCGATCAGGATCGATTCGAGGACCCTGTAGGATCCCTTCAGCAGCAGCAGAGCCGCCACAAGGCCCAGCAGGAAAACCAGAACACGCTGATCGACCGGCCAGATGGTCTCCAGACCCAGCGCAGCCCCGATCAGATTGCCGGTCTCGAAGGCGGCACAACCGAATGTCACCGCCACCAGTACCAGTATGCCTGCCAGCCGGCCCAATACAGGTGTGGTGAAACCTTCCCTGAGCGCCTCTGCGAGATCGCGTCCGCCGACCAGACTCAGCCTCAGACTCATCTCCTGCAGGATGAGAGTGGCGATCACACTGAATGTGAGCGCCCAGAGCAGAGCGGTGCCGGCACTGGCCCCGGCAAGCGAGCAGGTGGTAACGGTTCCGGGACCTACAAATGCCGCTGCAACGAGGGCTCCCGGACCGAGTCTGAACCTGCCTCTGGTGATCTTCTCCTTCAGTTCAAATCACCTGCGGCAATCATCGAAATCTCCACGCGGGCATCCCTCGGAATTCGTGAAACCTCTATGCAGACCCTTGCTGGAGGCACCTCACCGAAGTACCTGCCGTATTCCTCGTTGAAGGCACCGTAATCATCGAGGTCGGCCAGGTAGACGGTTGCCCTGACAACATTGTCAAAGGTCATCCCCGCAGTGTTGAGCAGAGTCCGCAGGTTGGCCATCGCCTGTCTGGCCTGCGGGATCGTTCCCCCGTCAACCAGGTTTCCAGTTGCAGGATTGATCCCCAGCTGGCCGGAGAGGAAGAGCATATCACCAACCCTGACCGCCGGTGAGTAAGGCCCTGTCGGAGGTGAGGATCCCTCGGGAATGACCGCAGTTTTCTGATGGTACTGCTCGATGGCCATGTGGCTGCTGGAACCTCCGGCGGTCCTGTTTCTCGTGTACAGTACAAGAACACCGGTGAGGACCAGTAAACCGGCCATCGCCGTTGCCATAACGCTTCTATTCATGGCTTTACCTTTTCAATTCGGAGGGATCGGCGGGGGTTTCTCCGCCTCACCTGTCATCGGTACGAATACTACGGGAATCACACCTTCCCGGGTGAGGTTGCCCCCCTGGTCCTTCTTCAGCAGAATCAGTTCCTGGTAGTACGATCCGACCGGTATCACCAGCCTGCCTCCTATGGCAAGCTGGTCGATAAGGGGCTGAGGCACATGATCGGGAGCCGCCGTTACGACTATTGCATCAAATGGCGCGTGTTCGGGCCACCCCCTGTAACCGTCCCCTATCCTTGTACGCACCTGGTCGTAATGGAGCCGGTCGAGGGTCTCCCGGGCATTTACAGCAAGGGGTTCAAGTATCTCGATCGAATAGACCTCGTCGGTCAGTGTTGCCAGAACCGCAGCCTGGTAGCCCGAGCCCGTCCCTATCTCCAGCACGGAATCACCCTTCTCGATCTCGAGAACCTGGGTCATCAGCGCAACGATGTAGGGCTGTGAGATAGTCTGTCCGTAGCCGATGGGCAGCGCCTGGTCTGTATATGCCAGAGGACGCTGGCTCTGAGGCAGGAATTCGTGCCGCGGAACCTCTTTCATCGCTTCCAGCACGCCGGGGTCGGAGATGCCCCTCGGTTTCAACTGCTCCTCGACCATCCGTTCCCTGGCCGTTGTCATAGACGTCTGCACGCCTTCAGGTTCTCGCGCCGCCCCGTCTTGAGCAGTGCAGGCCGTAACGGCCAGCAGAACCGGGATCGTACTTTTAAGAAGTCTCTGCATACAGTGTTCGGATTTGTTAGAGCATACTCTCCAGTTTTTCGGTAATTACCTGCTTCGAAACCGCACCGATGATCTGGTCCACCCGCTCGCCGCCTTTGAAGAAGAAGAGCATCGGTATGCTGCGGATACCGAGTGAACCTGCTACTTCCTGGTTATTATCCACGTCTACTTTGGCTACTTTTACGCGACCTTCATACTCTTTTGCCAGATCCTCGATCACCGGAGCAATGGCTTTGCACGGCATGCACCACTCCGCCCAGAAGTCTACAACTGCCGGTATATCGCTATCGAGTACTTCCTCTTTGAATGTTTCATCGGTTACATGAATCGGTTCTGACATCTCGAAACCTCTCCTGTTTAAAAGACTGTATTTTCCCAATCAAGTTAAGAGAAGTTGCTGTACCCGTACATGAAAAGTTTCAGAGCCTTTTGAGTTTTACGCCATAAACGAGGAGATTCCTTTGAGATCAGCACACGGAGGCGTGCTGACTGTACGCCGCACAAGCCGCAGCCGGAGTGTTTTTCGGACAGACTCAGACATCACGGAAAAGAACCGTTAAGGTCTAAAAGCAGGGGGCAGCTCCCATAATCTCCGCAACTGCCTGATAAATCTGGGGTCGTCGGGAATAACCAGCCGTCCTCTCTCGTATATGCGGATCGCCTCCCTGTTGAGTCCCCGACGTTCCAGTACGATTCCGAGGGCCATGTAGGTGTCGGCGTGCTGCGGCCATTCGGAGAGGTTGCGCCGCAGTATCTCCTCGGCTCCCTCGAGGTTCTGCAGGTTCATCCGGGTGATCCCAAGCGAGTACCCTATATCCGGGTCCGATGCTCCATTCTCGATCGCATTCGCAAGGCTCTCTTCGGCTTCTGTGAGCCGGCCGCTCTGCAGGGCCATCAATCCCAGGTTGGCCCACGCTTCGGCCAGATCAGGCTGGAGTTCCACAGCTTTCATCAGGGCCTCGCGTGCCCTCTCCGTATCACCCTCCTGCAGGTAGAGAACACCCAGGTCATTCTGCACATCCCCCGATTCAGGCGTCAGCTCAACGGCTTCTTCAAGCAGCGGTTCTGCATCATCGGTGCGGCCCAGACCGATCAGGATCCCCGCCCGGACCAGAAGGTATTCAGTTCGTGGCACCCCATCGATATTGCCTGCCGGAAGGATAGAGTCCGCTTCGGTGAAGGCACCCTGCTGACGCAGTGTACGGGCGATCTCGAAGCGGAGTGTTCTGTTGCGTGGCTCGAGCTGGAGCGCCCCGCGGAATGCCTTCTCTGCGTTCTCCCAGTCCCCGACTGCAGCCAGGAAATTCCCCAGCAAAGCACGCGGTTCCACACGCTGCGGATTGACCCTTATGCCGGCCAGATATTCGGCTTCGGCTGCCGGAAGAACTCCCAGCCGGGCCCACGCGTCTCCCAGAATCTTGTGCCGCCAGCTCCATATATCCCTGCTCTGTGAATCGAGCCGGGGCATCCGGCCCTCGCTTGCTGCCGGCGCGTAACGCCGCAGCAGTTCCACGTGTGTTCGGATATCCTCCTCGGTAACCACATAACCGGGCCGTTCCATCCTCAACAGAACCCCCTGCGGAACCAGGGAACCGTAATATTCCTCGAGTGGAAGCAGGATGGGGCTGAGAAAAAGATTGACACCCTTATCGGTGTTGGCCTGCAGCAGCAGCAGGGCTGCCGCCTCGTGAGGGAGGGTCTCAAATGACCGGTCGAGTTCGGGAACATCGAGAGCCGGAACGCGCCGGCGCAATTCATCCCGGTACCACTCCTCACGGACCAGAAGTGTATATATCCCGTACAGGTCGGGATTGCTCTTCTCTATCCTCTTCTGATACCAGAGCAGGAATGCCGCGGTGTTCTCCTCGGAAAAAACCCATCCTTCCACATCTGCACCCGGATCGGGTTCACCTGCAACCGATGCCGTAATGGCCTCGGTAAAAGTGGCAGGTCCTCCTTCGGCGACTGCCGAAACTTGCCACCAGTTATACGCCAGGCGGATACCGGGGCCGGCAACGATAAGCAGTGCAGCAGCAGCCACCGTGATCCTTCCTCCCCATCCCGGGCCGGCAATTGCGACGAACCGCTCGCCGATGAGTGCGATGAACAATCCGGTTCCAAGTACGACCCACATGTGGACAGGCAGAAGTGAATCTTCCAGTATGTCGAGCCCCCACAGAAGAAAGAGGAGCGGGAAGGCCAGATAGACAAGAGCAGTCACACCCAGACGGGGTCGGCGGATTCCGGCCCATATCCACCCCAGCAGGGCCGCTGCCAGAACGGGCCAGCCGGTTCCAGCGGCTATCCTGCCCCAGATCCCCACGATTGTCACCGGAAAGAACTGTGCAGGCCTTGTTCTGACTTCGGCCGCCGTTATCATCCGGAAGAAGCCGCGCAGAGTGTCCGGATCACCCCAGTTGAAGGGAGGCCGCAGTGAAGATCTGATGGGAAGAAGCAGGTAGAGGCTGAAACCGAACAGACCAGCAGCCAGAAGAGGCAGCAGGATGCCGGGCAGAGAGCTTCTGGAAGTATCTGCCCTCAGCACATCGGGCTGTTCAGTTTCAGGATTCAGCGACCACCAGAGAAGAAAGGCCAGTGCCGGGAAATAGAGTGCCAGCGTGAAGTGATTGCCGAGTCCGAGACCTGCCAGATAGGCGGTGAGGAGATGGATCCTCCAGCCCGCCGTACCCCAGATGCCTGCTGCCAGCCCCCTGAGTTGATCAGATTCGAGCAGTGGCGCCGGCTTCTCCGCAACACAGACGCATTCAAGTGAAAGCAGCAGCAGCAGGGCCACCAGCATCGTGTGGATCGTGTAAACCTCGGCAACCACAGCCTGCTCCATGAAAAGAGCGATCGTACCCAGCACCGCCGATGGAACCAGCGCCGCAAGTGAACGGGCGGTTTTCGGCAGAGGGCCCATCCTCAACAATCCGATCAATCTCCACGCCACCATGGTCAGCAGTGCCAGTGTTGCACCTCCGCCCAGGGCAGACAGTATATTCACACGGATCGCCGGATCGGATATCGGGCTGAGAATCATTACAGACAAACGGCCCAGCAGGCTGTAGAGGGGATAACCTGTAGGGTGAGCTACACCCAGGGTGGCAGCCACACCCACGAATTCAGCCGAGTCATACCATCCCACACCGGGGGTGAGGCGTGCCAGATAAAGCAGAAAGCCTGCGACCCCGCTTCCGAGAGAAAGACGCCCGGGCAGGGACGCAGGCAGAGGGAATGAAAGCCGCGCTATCGTACTATCGTCCTTCTGGACGGATCTGCTGCAGAATCCGGACCCAGCCGCTCTCAGGGTACTTCTCTATAAAGTAATCTTCCACAAATCCGCGGGTATAACTGTCAGCCAGGTGGAAGAACTCATTCTCCATCCGGGCGCGGTTGTAGAAACGAACCTCACCTCCGGGCAGTACGCTGAAGATATTGTGCTTGAAGTTGTAAACATTCAGCAGGGGAGTGTAATGAAAATACTCACCAGTGAACGAGTAGAAGTAACTCGCATTGGCTATCATCCACCGCTCATTGGGCATCCGCAGCTCATTCCAGATTGTCCACTCGCCGCCCGGACTGTAGATCCGGATACCCTTCAGTGTATACTTGCCGTTAGGTGCGTTCTCGACACTGAAGTAACCGTCATCCTGGGCCCAGATCGTGTACGACTTCCGGGTCAGCTTGCCGTTTATCTCAATATCGGCCATGAAGGAGACCTCAATATTGTCGGTGTAGTACTCCTGCTTGTTGCGCATGCCGACGTTCTCGACGATGATGGAGCCTATCAGGAGCATTCCGTCTCCCTCAGGATTTGTGAGCGTGGTGGAAAGGCCGCCTCCACAGCCGGGTATTGCCAGAATCGAGCCGGCTGTCAGAACGGATATCGCACCGGTTGCTATCTTCGAAAAAACTGAACGCATGTGAGACCTCTCTTATCGGGTGCTTCCATTACTGTCGGTAATCCAGTGCCCTGTCACGAGTATGAACCGCCGATGGCCTGTTCTGTCAAGCCCTCAAGCCACCGGAGGCTTCACACCCACCACCCTTATAGACGCACGGGCTGGTGAAACCTATAATAATGAATAATTTACTAGAACTCTAACACACATGAACAGTAAACATACAGGTAGTATTATTCGTCCCACATATGCTCCCTGGCACATGCGTTAAGAGCATCAAATTGACCGCCGCTGAGGCGCGAAGGAGGCGTGATTTCATGCCTGCAACACCATTCAGGTCACTCCGTCATTCCTGTCTGTCAATACTCCTGATTTCACTACTGTCAACGGCTGTATTTACTTCAGGCGCCCTTGCCCAGGATGTGGATTCGATTTACAGGTTCGGGATCACGCAGCTGGAAGACGGCGACATCGAGAACGCCATCAATACATTCCGCAAAGTCCTGGAACTGGACCCCAACTATGCCCTGGCCCATTCCAGCCTCGGTTACATCTACCTTACCAGGGGCAACGCCGACCTGGCGGGAGCCTCCTTCGACCGCGCCCTCCAGCTCGACGAGAACCTGGCGGCAGCCTACAACGGCAGGGGACTCGTGCAGGCGATGGACGATCCCACGATACAGCGATCCCTGACCAGTTTCCGGAGAGCCCTCTCAATCGATCCCGAATATCTGGACGCCTTCTACAACCTGGGGATAACTCTGGCCAAACTTGAGAACTTCGATCAGGCACGCGACGCACTCCAGGAGGTACTCTCCCGCGACTCAGAATACAGGAACGTCCATTTTCAGCTCGGAGTTATCGCTTCGAAGAACCGGGATTTCGAGCTGGCAGAACAGGAATTCATCGAGCAGTACCGCCGCGACCCCAACCACCGTGAGAACCGGCTCGAACTGGGCCGTGTGTATTATGAGACGGAAAGATACGATCTGGCCGAAGAGATACTTCTTCCGCTGGTGGGCCAGTTCTCCGACTACGTACCGGCGATGCTGCTGCTGGCCGATGTCTATCTCTCGGTGGAGGATTACAGCCGCGCCAATCAGCTCTACCTGATGTCGTATCGCGATTTCGACGATCCCGAGATCGCCGAGCGTCTCTGGAAAGACGTGGTGGATATCGCCACACCCGCAGAGAGAGAAGAGTACCGGAACGCATCCATTGAACAGATGAGGGACTTCTTCAGGCGGTTCTGGAAGAAACGCGATCCCAATCCCACCAACGATGCAAATGAAAGACTCGTCGAGCACTATCGTCGTCTGCGCTATGCACGACAGTATTTCAGCAGTCCGGTTGGTCCGGGCGGCTACGACGATCGCGGCAGGATATATATAAAGCACGGTGAACCCGACGACTGGGCCGGATTCGAAGCGGGTGATGCAGAAACGAAGGGGAATCTGACCTGGGCGTATCATACCGGGCGCAAGGAGCGTCTTATCATCCATTTCGTTGACAGGGGGTACGGGTATTTCGAACAGGTGATGAGCCTCTCCGAAGCCTCCATGAAGAATCCTGTCGGGATATTCCCCACCGAGGAGGACCTGCAGGACAGCCCCACCTCCGAACTGTGGGTCGATACGCTTCCGATCGCGGCCTACAGGGACCGGGCTTACATCGATCCGAGATACGATCAGATAGCCAACATGATGGAGGAGATGCTGCGGATGTCGCAGGGTGAGGGAGGCGGTCCCGACGTGGCAAGAACCTATCAGGAGAGGCTTGAGACAATGCTCTCGAACGAGCGGATGGAGAATATGAAGGACATCGCCACCCTGGAGAGCACAGAAAGCTACGTCAACATCCTGCCGGCCGATCCCCTTCCCTTCCATTTCTATACGGCGGCCTTCAAGGACATACAGGGACGGACCCGTCTCGAGGTCTATTACGGAGTGCCTACCTCCGAACTGGGCATGATCCGCTACGGCGAAGGTCAGAAGGCCCGGGTCGACCTCGGGATCGCCGTGTTCGACGACCAGTGGAATGAGATCGCAAAGACCAATGAGGTTCGCGAGTTCGTATCTGCACAGCAGCTCCAGCAGACCACAGGTAACATAATGGTCGATCTCAGCCAGATGCTGGTCAAACCGGGTACCTACAATTTCGCGATAAGCGTGACAGACATGAACAGCGGCCGGGTCGGCGTCTACCGCGACAGCCTGATGATCCAGGACTTCGCCGGCCGCAATCTGGCCCTGAGCGACATAGAGATGGCCGGCAAGATAATCGAGTCACGCAGGGGGGGAAGGTTCTACCGGGATGGTGTGGAGATCATCCCGATGCCGAACCGGACCTTCACGACAGAACAGCAGATCTTCCTCTACTATGAGATCTACAACCTCTCAAAGGACCAGTTCGGCACCACGGTTTTCCAGATCAGCTACGAGATTGCCTCGGCGGATGACAGCCGGCGCCGCAACGTGTTCTCCTCGGCCTTCAGGGCTATCGGAAGCCTTGTGGGACTCGGCCGCAGGGAGAAGGTCGAAGTCGAGGGTGACGTTGAATACGGCATCAGGGCCACCGAGAGCAAGTACCTGGAGGTGGCTTTTCCGAACCCGTCGCCCGGATTCTACCGGATCACCCTTACGGTAACCGACATCAACAACAACTCAACCGTTCAGAGAGTTCAGGAATTTCTGGTAACCCCCCCTCCGGAATAGGCCTGCAGTTCCGGAGGAATGGTACCGGGCGGAATGTCACCGACACCGGAGTCCTCTCTCCAGTTGGGATTCTGTACTTCACCGGGAACATTAGTATGGTATAAACGGTAGCTGCCAAAGCCGCCGCTGGTGTCCACGAATATGAAGTAGGATCGCCCCCGGTCACCCAGCTGGTTGTAAATCCACTCCACCCATGGCTTGCTGCCCTGGGAGACATGGGGGATCCTGTCATCCGGCACTCCGTAAACGATCCAGATCCGCCCCTGCTCCGTTCTCCACCCCTCTGGCTGCGTAGGGGTGGCGAAGTTGTCATTCGCGTAGTTGAAGCGGCGGAGAATCTCTTCGCGGTATTCATTGGCAGGTGTGGAGCTGTTGGGATCCCTGCTGCCCCAGAAGGCTATCAGGAAATCTCTCTTCCCCTCCGGATCGCGTCCGTCGTAATCCTCCAGTTCCTCCGGCCTGGTCAGATATTCGATCTCCTTGCGCAGCCGGAGCGCGTTCTCTTCGCTCATTTCGATCGTTTCCAGCTCGCTGGGAGCGATCACTTCGGTATCGCCGATAACCCAGAACCTCTTCTCCCGGACGGCGCGCTGACCGGTGGTGTTGTCGATAATCTCAACCAGAAGCCTGTAGTCACCCCTGGGCACGATACCGACGTTCATGTTCGTAACGGCAACCAGGTCGTTTCTCGCCCTGACAGGTTTGATAACCGATTCAAAGGAATGACTGTAGTCGACATTAAGGCCTTCGATGCTGACTACCCGCGTGTATGTCCTGGAATCCTCCCCTTCAGCGGAGGGCTCCGAAAGGCCGTATATCTCCGCATAGATGGACAGCACGGGCAGATTCACCCCGTACATGCGCAGGGGATTGGGCACAACCTGCAGGCCGTTCTTCGTGAATCTATTCTGCGAGGAGGCTCTTCCGAGCCGAACCGCAAGCTCGATGTCGCTTACCGTCAGGTCGGGCGATGAATAATCGGAAACTATGACAACCCTGGTGTCCACGCCGACTTTTGTATCCCCCGAGATCCTGCTGTTCAGGTCGGTAACAGTGGTAATGAAATGGTATACTCCCGGATCCAGAAGCACGGGCGGCCAGTATATATCGAAGATCGTCCGGCTTGTCCGGGTCCCCTCCAGGGTGGAGTCGGCAGAGGCCTGCTGCCACCTGTTCCAGTGGACCCTGTCACCTATCTCGGTTTCGATGATGGTCTCGATATCCCACGCCGCGGAGTAGATCCCCGGGTAATCGGGGAGCAGTTCGATGAACACCATTTGATTCCGTTCGAGGGCGTAGTATATCTCCACGAATGTCTGTGACGGATCCTCCAGGTTCTTGTAGCTCACAACATCCACGAACACTTCCACATCACCTGTAAAGCTCTGGCGGATGAGCGTATCCTGAGCCAGTATATGCAGCGGTGATACAAGAGCGGTGATGATAAGAAGCAGTAATGCCGTATATCCGAAACGATCAGACCGCATGCCTGTAAGTCCCTCCTTGCGATTCATTATTGATCGCGTTCCAGTTGCTGGCGTCTCCACTGGACACGCTCCATGTACTCCTGGCGGTTCAGCAGAACAAAATCGCCAAATCCCGAGTCGTCCATGAAGATCAGGTTCAATCTCATCGAGTTGTATACCCACACCTCTGTCGGTTTCGATCTCCTTGCGAATGATTCACGTTCAATATAGTCGGGCAGACTAAGTGTTATATAAACCATACCTCGATCTGTCGCCCACCCTTCAAGCTGTGGCACTCCAAATGTCTCATTGGCGTAAGCGATCCGCCTGTAATACTCGATCAGCGATTCGTTCCGCTTCGTCATCGGTGTGGGATCGCGGCTCGCCCAGAAGTTGCGGAAGAGCCTTAACCGCTCATCTTCCCGTGCGTTCCTCAACACCCTCAATTCCCTCTCACCGGCTATGTAGCGGAGCTGGTTGACAGCCTTTTCATAGTCGTTGTGGGCCAGATACAGATACGATTCCAGGATAGTGAACTCCCTGCTGCTGGTCACCGAGGTTCCGGTACCCAGGTCGGAGGCGGTCACCTGCAGTGAATAGGTCCCTGGCCGCAGGTCCTGAATATTCATCTCCACCGAATTAAATGAAGCCGGGCCCGGTTTCTCGTGCTGGCGCATATAGTAGAGCACAGTTTCGTTACTCGAGTTGTTGACGAAGAACTCAACCTTGTAGTAACGATCGCGATCTGTCTGTCGGATCGGATTGAACCCGTAGATCTCATAGTAGCCGTAGAGAGACGGGGCGAAATTAACATAAATCCCGCGTGTGTTAGGTATATAGGAGTGCCCCTGGCGCGTGAATACCTGGGTGCCCGTCCTCTCCACCACCGCGCCGGCCGGAAGTCCCAGATCGGACTCACCCAGGAAATCGGCCAGGAGCATGCCGGAAATGCCGAGCCTGTTCTCCATGTAGCGTGGAACCTGCACCTCCACCTTCTCTTCCCTGAACTCATTCAGATTCCGGTCGGTCAGTCTTATGGTGAGCTCATAATCTCCCGGACGCACCAGGAAGGTGAAACGCTGGACCTTGCTTATTTCCTCCGACAGGGTCTCCTCGTAAAGAGGGGTCGTCGTCATGCCACCGGTCGTTTCGTCGAACACGGTTTCGCCGCGCGGACCGGTCAGGTGCATATTCAGGTCGTAATCGGCACGAAATATCTCGCCCATCCTTGTGAAGGCGAGCTGATCGTGGGCGATCGACAGGTAGACCTCCACGAGTGTCTGGTCGACACCTCGATCGCTCTTGAAGGTTACCACGCTGGCGTGGAATTCCGGTCCTACAGGAGTCGGTGCCACCAGGTCCTGGGCGAGCAGATCAGAAGCCGGAATAAGCATTGAAAAAGCAAAGACGATCGAGAGGATAAATATCTTCCGCACTCTGAGTCTATCTTCATAAAGCATCTTCTGAAACGCCTTCACAACAGGTTACCTGCTCCACTTTCCATGCTTTTTATCACCCATATGATTTTCACCCTGCGGGACAGATAATTCAATACCCTTTGCACTTCTGCGACACCACCGATACGACGAAACCGGCACCTGTAATGTTTAGGTCAAGAAATCACCTGTTCATGCCTGAAATGAGCAATTTTACGCGAGATCCAGGAAGCAGATCGGAACGTGCGGAGATGTACTTTTTGTACGTCGCACAAGAGATCCAATCTGCTGACGCCGAGATCGCGGAAAAGGGCCATTTAAGACAGAACGCCCGCTTGCCTGTTGATACAGCAGGCAGCGGGCGTCTCCTGACGGTCTATCGGCCGGATACGTACTCTGTGTACAGGTCGCGCTTTTTAGAAGCCGAGGCTCAGGAAGAACTGGCTCACGGTACCCAGGTCTCCGTAGTCCG
>CAZWVF010000022.1:0-16447 GCA_964637695.1 uncultured Gemmatimonadota bacterium
ATCCGGCAAGAGCCGGCGCAAGATCGGCAACCAGCACCTCAAGTGGGCCTTCTCGGAAGCCGCCGCGCTCTTTTTGCGGGGTAATCCCGCGGGGATGAAATACAAGAAGCGCCTGGAGAAGAAGCACGGGAAGGCCAAGGCCATGGCGATCCTCTCCCATCGGCTCGGGCGGGCGGTAGGTTACAATTATCCCTTGACTTCAGGGGGCCTCATAGCTGTTAGGCAGATTCTAATTCATCTGCACGATTTCGAAGTTGTAACGAACTACCCGTGGGACACCTTCCTCATCGTAATATAAGAGCCAGAGTCCACCGTCATGTGCGACTGTCATCGACTGTACGTGCCAATCTCTTCCAAACTCAAATATAGGGATTGTGGTGAGCCAGCGCCCATCTGGTGCGATGAGGTCCAAGATGAACGAATAGGAGGGTTCTGGATCCCGGCTGCTCACTTGTCTCTGCACGATCAATGCAAGAAGAGAACCATCAGGAAATGCAGCTACCTGTCGTGCCTGACCATTCATCAGATTCCAGGTATGCTCTGGTACATCCGGATCTGGTTCTGGAGGGGTTAACCAGCGGATGTTTCGAGTGATGATTCTGGTATTTGTTCCGGTGTGATCGTACTCGACCAGATCGGAAGGGTATCTCGAACTCACTATTAACCGATCGCGCGCAAGAGCAATGAATGGTTCGTGAATAAAGTACCCGTACCAATCCTCATCACGATACCTATCACCTACTGATGCTACGAGCTGCCCAGACTCCAAGTTGTACAGGTCAACCTGGTCGACTGCGCTACCGAAGGTCCTTCCAACCCATAAATCCTGATGCCCACCAACGGTAATACGGCCAGGAATATGATCAAGCCTCACTACCTTGATGAAATCTCCATCGGAGCTGAAGACCGAAACTCTTCCATTACCATATTCTGAGATAAATACTCGATCTCGATTGTCATAAGCTGATGCCCACGGTTGACTAAGCTCCCCGGGTCCAGCACCAACTCCACTACCATAGGTTGAGACAACTCCTCTACCGGGTATTAATAGATCAACTCTCTGATGCATGTTGTCTGTAACCAGGATTCCGTTACCTGGGCCAGGTGCAATATCTGTGATCCGTAACCAGGCCTCAGGGCTGTCGAATGGATCGACAACACCGTATCTGTGAGATTCCTTAATGTTGACCAATTCTTGGAAGGTGGAATACTCGGGCTTCTCGGAATGAATACTTACTGGATTCTGTGCAGATGAATTAGCGACCGGCAGGAGGAGGCTCAGGGTTGTGTATATGACTCTTTGCATTATCGAATACTATTCAAGTTGAGCAATTCAATTCTGCCTAACATTAAATCTGCTGTTCATGGCCAATTTATACTCTGACCGTTAGGGACCTGATAGTGTCGGTTTCTCAATACCACGATTCTTCCTGCAAATGCCCGATGTGTCAAACCAGGCAGTAGATGGGGGAGAAGATCGCAAGTGTATATGCTGTTCAGTATATCATACTGGTTTCAATCCCCATCTGCGGTGGGCTGAGCTGACCGGAAGCTACTTCTTTTTTATCAGGAAAAAGGTTCCTTCAGCCATTACCTCACTGCCCGCGTACGCTTCCAGGATACCGGTCAGTTTCTCCCCTTCGATCATGCCCTTGTAAAACACATCGATCTCTTCGACAGTGGTCCAGAAGGAGAAAGTGCTTCCCTCGCTTTCAAAGTTGAAGATATCACTGGACATACTCTCACCCTCGATATCGAACTGCAGCACCCCTTTATAAGCGTTATCCTCATAGTCCAGGACGAGCCTCATATCCCCGACGTACATGCCTGCGTCGAAACCGCCTTCCCACATTCCGGCAAAGCGCGGAACCTCTGTTCTGCTCGATGCCGCCGCCCCTGCTCCCGCGCCTGCTCCGGCACATCCGGAAGCGATCACGATGAAGGAGAAGAGAATCAATCCGCCTGTGGCAATCAGGCCTTGTGATCCGTGGTTGTTCTGTATCATCTCTGTAACTCCTGTTGTTCTTTCGCTGATTTCAGATGAAGGTCATCCCTCGACAATGCCGAGCGGTTCCCGATTCTGCCAGGCTCCCCGGGTGAAGTCGGGACAATCCATAGTACGGCTGCGGTCGGCGATCGACCGTTCGCTCAGTTCAATTATTGAACTCCACATCGCTCCGTCGTAGACATCCATATCGGTCGGCCTGCCTTCCAGCAGGCACTGTACGAGCCTGTAATCTTCGAGGTAATCCATGCCGCCGTGGCCGGCGCCTTCGGACCTGGCGCGCATCTCCTCCTGCCAGAGCGGGTGCTCGAACTCTTCAGCGTACTGGTCCAGTTCATCCCACTTGTGTTCCCCGCTTCTGCCCTCGATGTGGATGAGACCTTCCGGGTATTTGCGGACCAGTCCCTTTGTACCCTGAAGCAGAATCTTGCGGCTGTAGGGCCGCGGGGTATTGGTGTCGTGGGTGATAAGTATCGTCTGGCCCTTTTTGGTCTGTACCAGTGTGTTGACTACGTCTCCCAGTTTGTAAACCTGCCGTGCCAGGGGGCTCTCCGGACCATATTCACGTGCGGCCCAAAGGTTGAGTCCTCTGGTCTGGCAGCTCATCGAGACCAGGAAATCCAGCTGGTTGCCCCGGTTGACGTTCATCCACTGTGTAACCGGTCCGAATCCGTGCAGAGGGTAGAGATCGGCGTCCCTGTCGATCGAATGCTGAATGCGCCAGTTCTCAACGTAGAAGTCGGTCAGCTTGTGCCAGCGCAGGTCGTGCAGGTATCCGCATTCGGCGTTGAGCAGCTCCCCGAAAAGTTCCTGACGTACCATATTAAAGATCATCAGCTCGACACGGTCGTAACAGCAGTTCTCCATGCACACGCAGTGCCGCTGTGTCTTCTCGCTCGTCTCCACCAGGTCCCAGCACTCGTCGAGATATATGGCCATGGGGATTTCTGTCGCAGCGTGTTTGCCGCTGAGCATGGCAGTTTTGCAGACAGTTGCGTGCAGCTCCCACGGAGTAGCTGTGAAGACGAGATCGAGATCCTCCTCCTCACACATCCTGACGTATTCCTGCCGACCTTCAGAGTATCCGGCAGGACGGGGCTGACCTGCTTCCTCCACCCACTGCTGAGCCCGTTCTACATGCTCGGGAAGCAGATCGCATATCGCCCTGATTTCGACTTTCGGGATCTTCAGGAAATTGCGAACGTGGCTGGAACCCTGGTGCCCGACACCCACAAAACCCACGCGAACCTTCTCGAGGGGAGGGGCGACAACCGGGACAGCAGGTGTAGTGAGAGGAGCGGCACATCCATTCATGCTGGAGGCACCCAGCGACAGACCAATACCGGCGGTGGCGGTGGTCTTGAGGAAATCGCGGCGTTTCAGTTCATCAGGCATGGATTTGACTCCGTATGCTTCCGTTAATCCTGATCCATCATATTTCTAAACTGGTCTATCCGACGACGTTCTTTTTTTGTCGGCCGGCCCTTGCCCCGGAAAACAGGTTTCGGGATTCCTTTCAGTTGTTCGGCGATGGCCTCACGGCTCTGAACGGATTCAGGTGTTTCCTCGAACAGCTTCGACGCTTCGGAAGCAGGCCCGCGCTTCCCGGCCAGGCCTCTGACCACCAGATGGTATTCGTAGATCCCCCTGGTTATCTCCAGCCTGTCCCCCTCCCTGACCGTTTTGGAACGTTTAACCCTCGTCCCGTTCAGGTGCACCCTGCCGCCGTCGATGGCACGGGAGGAGAGCGATCTGGTCTTGTAAAGTCTGGCCGCCCAGAGCCAGCGGTCGAGCCTTACACCTGTTATGTTGTCATCAGCAGGCACAGATCTGAAACTCCTCCGACAGGCTCCTATCGGCCGGTGGCCTCCTTGAACTTCGCCAGCATTGCTCTATGGATCATCGGGTAGAGACCATCGGGCCACAGTTCCTCATGGGGTCTGCCCAGAGTTCCGTGATTCCGTTTCTCGACAAGCACGATCTCAGCGTCACTGCCCAGTTTCTCCAGTTCCTTCTTCAGCAGTATTACGGCACCTTCCAGCCTGAATGTGTCCCAGAGGCCGCAGTAGATGTGCAGTTTGCCCTCCAGCTTCGGGCCGAGGGTATCCCAGTTCCTTCTCAGTATCAATGAGATGTCGTACTTCTCCCACGCCCTGGCAACTGCACGGTCGATCTCCCCGGTCTCGTGGTCGAACATCGGCAGATAGTTTCCATCGGGCCCGACCGGACTGAAGACGGCATCGAAGCTGGCTATCTGTCCGCCGAATGCCCTCCTGCTGAATTCCCGCTGAGTGAAATCCCTGAAGGAGGTGTTCCACTCTCCGTCCCTTCTGACCAGATAGATCGTCTCCCCCTCAGGATCGGTATAGGCGTTCTCCCATTCGTAAATGTTGATGCCTGTGAAATCCCTGAAATCGACCGGATCGGGAGCGGTCGACCAGGTGCCTCCGAAGAAATCGGGATAGGTAACCTGGAGCCACAGGCTGCTCCATCCGCCGCTCGAGTGACCGCAGAGCATGCGACCCTCCGGCGCTCCCCAGGCACCGAAACGTTCTTCAAGGGCGGGAATGAACTCGGTCACGAACGCCTCACCCCACGGTCCGTTGAATTCAGAGTCTGCGAATTCGTGGTGGCCGTACTCGAACTGACCCATCGGATAGACGTAGATCATGCGCGGGTAATCGCTGTCCCTGATACTCTCGGCCAGCCGCTGACCCGATCTCCACGGGGTGCGGTAACTGCCGCCGAAACCGTGGATGTTGATGCAGATCGGAAGCCTCTCGGAAGGATCGTAATCGGGCGGCAGGGTAATGCCTGCCTCAATATATATATCCCGTCCCCAGTGTTCTGACAGCAGTTCGGATCTGACACTGAAGTATTTTGCGAACTCCGTGTCCTCGGGCCGCGGCTGCTGACCGTACGCACTGCTCGACAGGGCAAGCAGAAGAGCGGGGATCAGCAGAAAAGTGCGGTATTTAGAGCCGATCAGCCCGCTCACAGCGTCCATCCCTCCCGGTACTCGCGCCTGATGTACTGGTTCGCCTCCGGCAGGTTTGTGACTGTCATGCCGGGACCGTCCCACTCCAGTTTCGCGTTCATCCTGATAGCCACGCAGCCCAGAAGGATGATCTCTGTAAGGGGGCCGGCGACATCGAAGTTGGACATGGCGGGATCTCCACCCCTGCACGCTTCGATCCACTCCTCCCGATGACCGATGGAGCGGGGGATCGATGGTGGAGGCTGCACGTAGACATCCATTCTCGACTGGGGAATAAGGGCCGGATTGCGCGCGTAACAGCCGCACATGATCTTGCCCGTTTCGCCCACGAAGAGCACACCGCCGTCACTGTCTCCCATCTGTCTGCCGGGTTCCAGTTCCTCAGGCCTCGGAGGCATCAGTCCGCCATCCCACCACATGAGTTTGACGGGTGGTTTGTCACCCCGGGCAGGGAATTTGTATGTAACGACCGAACCGATCGGGTAGGTCTCACTGGTCCGCCTTACGGAAGTTGCCTCCACGCTGGTCGGGTGTCCCAGATCGAGAGCCCACACGGGGAAATCCATGATGTGGCAGGCCATGTCACCCAGGGCGCCGGTGCCGAAATCCCACCAGCCGCGCCAGTTGAAGGGGTGGTAGATCGGATTGTAGGGTCGCTCGGGCGCCGGGCCCAGCCAGACATCCCAGTCGAGAGTTGAGGGAACGGGTGGGGTTTCGGGAGGACGGTCGATACCCTGCGGCCAGATCGGCCGGTTGGTCCAGGTGTGAACCTCGCGTACCGGCCCGATCGCACCATCCCATATCCACTCGTTGATCCGACGAGCCTCGTCGTGGGCGTGACCCCAGTTGCCCATCTGGGTGGCAACACCCTCCCGGCGGGCGGTTTCGGGCAGCGTCCTGGCTTCGAAGACCGAGTGGGTAAGCGGTTTCTCGCAATAGACATGCTTGCCCAGTTTCATGGCCATGTTGGCGGCCGCAGCATGAGAATGATCGGGGATGCTGATTACTACTGCATCGAGACCTCTTTCTGCTTCCAGCATCCTGCGGTAGTCGCGGTAGGTCATTGCATCGGGATGGAATTCGAGGGCCGCTGCGGTCTTCGTGTCATCCACGTCGCACAGAACCGCAATGTTGGCCAGCTCATTCTCTCTGAAATACCGGGTGTTCGCCCCTCCCATGCCGCCGGCACCGATGATGCCGAGGTTTACCGTATCGCTGGGAGCCCTGTACCCGGGACCGCCCAGGACGTGGCGGGGAACAATCGTGAAAACAGCCGCCGCTGCAGCCGCGTCTCCCAGAAAGCGTCGCCGTCCGATCTTGCCCATTCTCATTCTTCAATCTCCTTCTCTTCCCCGTAGTGATCAGTCCTATAATACAAGCCTGCAGAGGATGGCCGCCAGCCATCCGAGGTAATTGCCGAGAGCGTATCCGAACAGAGCCAGCAGTATTGCCACGGCCGCCAGCTCCTTCCTGTGATAGGCCGCGACAACGGGTGAGGAGGCGGCACCCCCGATAGACGCGACACTTGCTATGGCTGTCAGATGTATATCTACGCGGAAGATCCTGGCGCCTGCCACCACAAATAACAGGTGGACTGCGATACTTATCACACCGGCGATCAGAAAATAAGGAGCGGTGGCCGCCTGGCTGATGTCAGCCATTGCTCCCATCATAGACATGTAGACATAGACCAGTGCCATCGACATCGCCTTCGTTCCGGGGACCTTACGAAGAGGTGTGGATGCCAGCAGTAGGGCTGCCGTGGTCAGAATCAGGAATTCCCATGTTTTGGCGTTCAGTATCTCTCCAACCTGTGGAAGGGAGGTCGACAGGCTCCTGATGATCCAGATCAGCAGGAAGCCGATTCCGAACAATGTCAGTACGTCACGGAAGTGAACCTGATCCGATTTCTCCTCCAGGTTGTCGATGGCCTTATCCAGCTCTGCAGCTTCCTCTTCTCTAACTCCTGTGAATTCGGCAAATGGCCTGGCCCATCTCTTGCAGATAAAGAGCAGGGGGAAGTAAATCATGAAGATGAAGATGTCCGCGATTACCACCATGCCGAGCATCGAGGGTGGAGTGTCCACCATCTCGGCAACCGCGGCCAGGTTCCCGGTGCCTCCTATCCAGCTGCCTGCCAGTGCTCCGAAGGCACGCCACGCTTCCGGATCGAGATGCGATTTCAGAAGCCAGAAAGAGAGTACGCCTCCGGCAACGACCCCGATGGCTCCCATAACGAGTACCCCGATACTTCTGAACGCGACTTTCATCGTCGCCCGGATGTCCACATCGAGCAGCATCAGGATGATGAACATCGGCACGCCGAACGATTTGAACGTATCGTAGGTGGGCGAAGAAGTCGGGATGACCTTGAAACCGCTCAGCACGACCGGGAAAAGGAATATCCATATGATGGGGGGCAGGAACTCGAAAACTTTCCATTCGGTCCACTGTTCCAGCCTCAGGAAGAAAACCGGGACCAGCATCAGAATTGCCAGCAGGGCGTAGGGATGGGTTATCAGAATTCCCGGCTGTTCCATATATGGCTTTCCTTCCCGATAAGGAGTACCTGTTCAGCGGCGATTGTATTTGATTCTGAGACCGGTCTCAAGTCACCCGGGTCACACAGATAATTCTTCCAGACTTTCCCGCTGGACGTCTGTATTGTATGAAACATTAAACATGCTGTGACCCTGGTACGCCGCTCTGTAATTGCAGAATGGTGCACTAATCTCTTCAGCAGCCCTTTGTGTGGAGGTAGAAATGCCGAACCGACCGAACATGAGGAAACTAATCCCCACTGCGCTGACCCTGATCTGCATGCTGTCACTCCCTCTCAACCTTGCAGCTCAGTCGGTTAATACGATGCGGGATGAGATCCCTTCGATTGAACAGAGAACTGCAGGGATGGAAGCCATGACCGGTTTCTTCAATCTCTACTGGGAGGAGAGTACGGGTAAGCTCTTCTGGGAGATCGATAAATGGGAAGAAGAATTCCTCTATGCGGTCTCGCTCACCTCCGGGCTCGGCAGCAATCCTGTGGGTCTCGACAGGGGTCAGCTCGGCAGCAGTATCATCCTGAAGGCACGAAAGGTAGGCCCGAAGGTGCTGCTTATCCAGCCGAACTACCGGTACAGGGCAAGGAGCGACAATCCGCTGGAGGTGCAGGCAGTCGAGGATGCGTTCGCACCGTCGACGCAATGGGGATTCGACGTGGCTGCACAGACGGGTGAGCGGGTTCTGGTGGATGCAACCGACTTCTTCCTCCGTGATACACATGGAGCAGCTTTAAGAATGCAGAGGTCGGGTCAGGGCAATTTCCAGCTCGACCGGAGCAGAAGCGTCTTTCACCTGCCCGGGACGAAGGTCTTCCCCAGGAATTGCGAGGTCGAAACCTGGCTCACCTTCACATCTGACAATCCCGGTCCACAGGTCAGAAGTACCGCTGCAAGCGGTAAGGCGGTATCCCTGAAACAGCATCACTCGATAGTCGAGCTTCCCGGGCCCGGTTACACCCCGCGGGTGGCCGATCCGAGGGTGAATTCGGGAAGCATCACCTTCAGCGACTATGCAACACCAATCGATGAAGATCTGCAGATCAACTGGGTGCGAAGACACAGGATAAAGAAACTGAATCCCGGCTCGAGGCGGTCGGTACCGGTGGAACCTGTTGTCTACTACATCGATCCGGGGGCACCAGAACCGATATACACTGCATTGAAGGAGGGGGCGCAGTGGTGGAATGAGGCCTTCGAAGCTGCAGGATTCATCAACGGCTTCCAGGTGAGGGACCTGCCCGAAGGTGCCGATCCCATGGATCTGAGGTACAACATGATCCACTGGACCCATCGCTCCACGAGGGGGTGGTCGTACGGCGGTAGTGTGGTCGATCCCAGGACGGGTGAGATCATCAAGGGGAACGTTAACCTTGGAAGTCTGCGCCTGCGCCAGGACATCCTGCTGGGTGAGGGGCTGGAGCCCTTCTATCCATCGGACGGTTCGGCAACGGCCCTTCGCCCTGTAAGTGAGATGACCCTGGCCGACGGCCCGACTTTCGATTACCTGGCTGCGGTCGCTCCCGATACCGATCCGGTCGAGCTGGCGCTGTCACGGGTCAGGCAGCTTTCGAGCCATGAGGTCGGGCATACCCTGGGATTTGCGCACAACTACGTGACAAGTGCATACGGCCGTTCGAGCGTGATGGACTATCCGGCCCCCCTGGTCAGGATAGACAGGTATGGTGAATTGGATCTGAGCGATGCCTATGCCGAAGGAGCAGGGGAGTTCGACATATTTGCAGTCAGGTGGGCCTACACCGATTTCGGGCCCGATGCCGACGAAGATGCGGAACTGGAGAAGATCATCAAGGATGCTCTCAGCCGGGGGATCAGGTTCGCCACAGACAGCGAAGCGCGCCCGCTGGGAGCCGCCCATCCGAAGGCTGCCCTGTGGGACAATGGCGCCGATCCGGTGGATTACCTGCGGCACGAGATGGAGGTCCGCAGGATCGGACTGGAGTCGTTCGGGGAATACAACATCAGGGAGGGGGAGCCTCTTGCATCGCTGGAGGAACTCCTCGTACCGCTCTACCTTCACCACCGCTACCAGATGGAGGCCGCCGCGCACAGCCTTGGCGGTGCAGACTACACATATGCACTGAGAGGCGACGGTCAAACACCTATCGAGATCGTTCCTGGTGACAAGCAGATTGCCACTCTGGTTTTACTGCTGTCCACAATCGAACCTGAGTTCCTGATGCTTCCCGATCGGATACTCGACCTGATCCCGCCGCGGGCCTTCGGAATGAACAGTGGTGAGACATTCAGCAGCCGCACCAGTCCGATACTCGACCCGATCGGAATGGCCGCCACGGCCGCCGACATGACGGTCCGGCTGATCCTGCAGCCCCAGCGGATGGCCCGCCTCGTCGATTTCCACAGCAGGGATGAAAGCAATCCCGGACTCCACCAGGTAGTCGACATGCTGCTCGAGGCCACATGGTTTGCAGACCCTCCCGGAGACTATCTGGGAACCCGCCAGGGAGCCATCAAGGCTGCGGTGGACTATGGGGTGCTGGAACGGATGAAGAGGGAGGCGGGCAATACTTCCAATCCTCCCCAGGTCAGGGGGATACTGCTGGAGAAGCTGCATGAACTGCGAACCTGGCTCGAAGCTCTCGAGGAGCAGTCCCCCCACCAGAGGCTGGCACAGGAAGGTATAAAGCGCTGGATCGAGCGGCCCGAAGGACTCGACGGACCCTCGGTTGTCCCTGCCGCTCCGCCGGGCAGCCCGATAGGCATACCACCACTGCCGCCATCGGTTTGATCAGATAACTTGTCCGGGTGATTAAAGAGAGCCGTTCTCATTGAGACCGGCTTTCTTTTGCCTAATTCTTCTCCGGATCGGGTGGCTGTGCAAGTATCCAGGGTGCCGCAGGCTCACCCTTCAGGTAGTGGTCGTAGAATTCGTGGATACGTTTCTGGAAGTCCTTCTGATTCCCCAGCTTGCGCAATCCATGTCCCTCACCTGGATAGGAGCACATGATCACCGGCTTGCCGAGGAACCGCAGGGCATTGTAAAACTCCATTCCCTGCATGTACTGCACAGTCTGGTCGTCTTCACCGTGCAGGTAGAGCAGGGGGGTGTTCATCGTTTCCACGAAGGTGATCGGCGACTGTTCCCTGTACATCTCCATGTCCTCGTAGGGACTGACGCCATAGCGTCCCTGTCCGTAGATATCGTATGAGTGGTTATTCAGGCCGTTGCCGATCGGAACGTTGAACTCCGCATACAGATCAATCGGCGCGGCACCCGCTACTACCGCGGAGAACATCGTCGATCGCGTTGCGATGTAGCACGAGCCTCCTCCGCTGTAACTGTGCCCGTTCAGTCCTATGGCTTCGGGATCGGCATAACCCAGTTCTATAACCTTGCTTACAGCTGCCTCGACGCACTCCAGCATGTCCGTGTGTGAGGAACCGGTCCTGAAGTGTACGTCGGGCTGCAATATCATGTATCCATTACCGATGTAGTCAGCGAACTGCGGACTGTGCGAATACCGGGGGAAGGGGTAGCTGTGAAGGTTCTGTGACATTTTCTCATAAAAGCGCACGATCATCGGGAGCTTCTGGCCCCTGCTGTAATCGTCCGGAATCGAAAGAGCACCCTGCAGCCTCACGCCGTCATTGTTGGTGTAATCGACGAGGATGCTGTACCCCCACTTGTATTCCGACTGCTGCGGGTTCGCGTCGGTGATCTGCCGACGCCCCGAGAAAGTACCGTCGCTCACGAAGTAGTTGGGGAAATCCACAAACGTCTGACGGGTATAGAGGAAAGCATCCGCCTCCCTGGCTTTGGTCACGCCACCGAACCTGCAGTCTTCAAATACGAGTTGAGTCAGATTCCCTTTATCCAGTTCGAAGAAACCGGATTTCTTTGTCCACTGGCCGTAGGCAGACAGCAGGATCGGCTCATCCAGGTCGATGAACCGCTCTTCGGGATCGGTTCTGATGTAGCGGAAAACGATCTCATCCTCTGCGCCCCTTCCGCCGGTCAAATTTGTCGCCTTGCTGCCGTTGAGCGGCTGGAGCCACAGATCGTAGCGATGGGTCAGGATCACAGACCTGCCATTTTCGGTCCAGCCGGTAATCCCATACGGAGGCCTCGTACCGACATAATCCCACTCGGTATCGGCGAAGCTGATGGGAGCGCTCTCTGTCAGATTTGTTTTCCTGCCGTTATTCAGCGAGTAATCCCAGATGTGGCCGTCCTGCCAGAAGAGGAAATGCCTGCTGTCGGGCGATAATGCGGAAGCACGGCCACGGAATCCGCGTGCCGACAATCTGCTGATATGACCCTGGAGGAAAAGTGTTCTCTCGCCGGTCTCGATGTTTACCCTGTAATAATCGGCCTGAGGCTCTTTCCAGTCAGAGATGTAGGCCCGGTCGTTCTGACCGATGCCCCACCTGCCGTCACGGGTAATCGTGATCGAACGCATTTCCAGGTCTGTGAGCTGCAGGAATTTCTTTTTCCTGAGCTGGAAGACACAACGGAATGTCATGTTCTTCTCGTCTTCGAACTGACCCTCCAGTCCCCCCCAGTTGCCCTCGTCCTGGTAGTGGAAGACTCTCACGTTCGCCTCGTCGCCGTCGTCTTCCTCTTTCTCCTCCTCTTTCTTTTCCTGCAATCTGATGCCGAAGAAAATCCTGGTCAGGTCATCACTCCACGTCAGTCCATCTTCTTCGGTGATTATCATACCCTCTGTAAATTCGGGGTCGTCAGCGGGATCGAATACTATCCCGGCCATCCTGCGGCCGGTCAGACCCGTGAAGGCAAGCAGTACATTGTCGAGGTGCTCCAGCGTGTCTGTTTCCGTACCCTTCAGAACGGCGAGAGCCGAACCCTCTTCATCCCACGTCAACCGGGAGTAATCAGCCGATCCGTTGTCCAGCGGACGACGTGCTCCGGTATCGAGCCTGATGTAATAGACCCCGTTACCATTCTGATCAGCTGCATCTACGGTATAGGCGAGGACGGATCCAGGCTTGTTGAAGCTGAACTGTCCAGCGCTCCCTATCAGTTCCTCGTATCCCTCACTCAGATTGCGGAGGATCATGTCGGTTCCATCGTGCTCGGCATCCCTGTCTGTCTTGGCCTTCTTGATCAGAAAATGGCTGGAACCTTTTGGAAATGCGGAGGAGGAAGCATTCTCCCAGGTCCATTTCTCACCGCTCTCCAGGTTGAGCAGTTCCGCCTTGTTCGGTACGGGCTTTTTCTTATCCCGCAGCTTTTCCGCTTCCTCGTATGGCAGGGTGATCATGTAGGCCACCCAGTTCGAGTCGTCGGAGAACTTGGACCGGTAACCCAGGGGTATCGTGTACTCTTTGTCCGATTCAAGGCTCTGCACGTAGAGAGTGTCGTTTGATCTGAATGGACTGTACGTGAAGGTTACCCAGGTTCCATCGTCAGATATCGCCGTAGAGGAAATGGACCGCCACCTGGAATAGTCATCTATGGTCAGAGGTTTCTTTTCACCTGTCTCCTGTGCAGTCAGGCTCGAAGTGCAGAAAAGGAGTGCAATAACTATTAAAATCGGATTCAGTCTGTGAAGGCGTCTCATTATTTACCTCTCGTTCTCTGGAACCTCTCGGTGTATAACGATCCTCGGGTTTTCAATGGAATATCCGTGTATCGGTTCATCGTTCCTTTTCAGGTTTGTCGATGAACCTTCTTCCGCTGATCATCCATTCCGGTGCCGGAACTCCCTTCAGGTGGTGGTCGAGGAACTGGCGTGCCCTCTTCTGGTAGTCGATCTGGTTCTCGTACTTGCGCAGGCCGTGTCCCTCTCCGGGGTAGGATATCAGGATCACCGGTTTGTTGTTGAAGCGCAGTGCATTGTAGAACTCGATCGCCTGCAGCCACTCCACCGATCCATCATCGGTACCGTGCTGGATGAGGAGGGGTGTGTTCATGTTCCGGGCGTTGTGGACCGCCGACTGCTCTATGAACAGCTCCAGATCATCGAACGGGTTGGTGCCGAAGCGGCCCTGGCCGTAGATGTCGTAGCGATGCTGGTTGGTGCCGGCACTCTTCCAGAGCTGGTTGAAGTCTGAAACGAGGTTGGTTGCCCCTGCCCGGTATACTATGGCGGCGTACATGTCGGAATGGGTGGAGATATAGGCCGAGCCCTGTCCACTGAAGCTGCCGCCGTGGACCGCTACACGTTCGGGATCGGCATATCCCATTTCTATTACCTTCTTTACGGCCGCCTCAACGCACTCCGCCATGTCGCTGTGGGTGGTGCGGGTGCGCAGGTAGATGTCGGGCTGCATCACCAGGTACCCGTTACTCAGGTAACCTCCCAGGTTGGGAGACCCCGAATAACGGGGAGTGAGGAAGCGGTGGAGGTTCTGGGAGTTCTTCTCGTAGTAGTTTACAAGCATCGGAAGCCGCTGGCCCTCCTGGTAGTCCTCCGGAATGCCCAGCCAGCCCTGCAGGCGTACACCGTCCCTGTTGGTGAAATCGAAGAGGATGCTGCGACCCCACTTGTATTCTGCGATCTGCGGATTGGCGTCGGTAAACCTGACGGGATCGGAGAAATCGTCACTGCTGATATAGTAGTCCGGGAAATCCTGGAAGGTCTGAATGGTGTAGATGAACCGGTCTGATTCCTCCGCCTTCACCGGACGCCCGAAATTCCTGTCTTCAAACAACAGTGCTGTGAGGCGCCTTCTTCTCAGCCGGAAGAAACCGGCTTTCTTGGTCCACTCGCCATAGGCCGTCAGCAGGATCGGATCTGAGAGGTCTATCGTTCGAGCCTCCGGATCGGTTTTCACATACCTGAATACTATTTCATCCTGCGCTCCCCGACCGCCGGTCAGATTTGTCGCTTCACTTCCGTCGAGGGGCTGAAGCCACAGATCGTAGCGGTGATTCAGTATGATGGAGTCGCCATCTTCGGTCCAGCCGGCCACACCGTATGGAGGTTTCGTGCCCGGGTAATCGTACTCCAGATTTGTGAAATCGACGGGAGCGTTCTGAGTCAGGTTAACCTTCACGCCCGTGTCGATCACGTAGTCCCATATGTGACCATCTTCCCAGAAAAGGAAGTGTTTGCTGTCTGGAGAGAGGACTGTTGATCCTCCGCCACGCCGGCCCCTCGAGGAAATGCCGGAGATGTGTCCCTCCAGAAAGAGAGTCCGCTCACCGGTATCGATATCCACCCTGTAGTAATCGGCCTGGCGCTCTTTCCAGTCGGATATGTAGGCCCGGTCGTTCTGACCGATCCCCCATCTGCCGTCCCGGGTAACACTGATCGTCCTCATTTCATTGTCGGTCAGCTGAACGAACTTCTCTGCTTCCAGAATGAGAACCGACCTGTGGGTTCTGTTCCGGTCCTGGTTTGCGCGGATCATCTGGACCGACTGGATCTGCTCGTCCTGCCAGTGCCAGATGTCCACATCTGCAACGGGATCTTCCTTCTCTTTTTCCTTCTCTTCTTCTCCGGTCTGTTCCCCTTCGGTTCCTTCAGATTCACCCGTTTCACCTTTTTCCCCTCTTCCCTTGTCTTCCTTCTCTTTCTGCTCCTTGATACCGAAGAAAACCTTATCAGCATCCTCGTTCCAGGAGAGTGTTCCCTTCTCACTTATCACCATGCCTTCCGGAAAGTCCGCTGTATCGGCCGGATCGTACTCGTAAGAGTTGAACCGGTTGGTATCGAGCTGTGTGAATACAAGGAGGACATTTTCCCTCTCCTCGAACCCCTCCACCTCGTCACCCTTCAGAACGGCCACCGCCGTACCATCTTCATCCCAGGTCATCCGCTCGTAGCGGACCTTGCCGTTGTCGAGCGGTCTGCGCCGGCCCGAGTCGAGGTATATCAGATAGAGTCCGTTTCCATCCTTGTCCGAGGTGTCGACAGTATATGCCAGAAGGGTACCCGGCTTGTTGAAGCTGTAGGCAGCCACGCTGCCGATCAGCTCCTCGTAATTCTCCTTCAGGTTCATCAGAATCAGGTCGGTACCATCGTGTTCTGACTGCCGATCCACCTTTGCCTTCTTTACGGCGAAGTGTGAGGAACTTTCCGAAAAGCTGAAGGATGCGGCATTCTCCCAGGAGACCTTCTCACCGGTCTGCAGGTTGAGCAGTTCTGCCCTGCCGGGGACCGGTTCTTTCTTCTCGCGCAGCTTTTCAGCCTCCTCAAAGGGAAGAGTAACCATGTAGGCAACCCATCTGGAGTCTTCCGAGAACTGAGGCCGGGAGGCGCGGGAGAGAAGATACTCCTGGCCGGTACCCGGATTTTTCACATAGAGGGAATCGTCGGCTTCCCGCTTTGTGTAGGCAAAGGAGAGCCACTCACCGTTATCGGATATGGCCGTGGAGGAAATCGATCGCCACCGTTCGTAGTCATCTATCGGTAACGGCCTCTTTGCGCCGGGGTCCTGAGCCATCAGGCTTGAGGCCGAGATCAGCAGTCCTATCGCTATGACCAGAAGGGTTTGTCTGTTGCGAGGATTCATCATTACCTCCAGGAGCTCTTGTCGATTCAGAAAAGGATTTCCTTCGGGTAGTTTACTGCTGCACCGGTTCTCCTCCAACTTGTGATTAACACGCATAACCGGTGGAATCAGTTGCACTGAAGTGGGGCAGGGCTTACGCTGAAGCCGGCATTTACCGGTTATTATCTGCAGGATTGAGAGTCTGGTCATAGTGGATAAGAAACCTCCGAAAAAAGTCTTCTACGCAGTTCTGGACATGGGTCTGGGGCATGCTACCCGCAGCCTTCCCCTGATCAGGGAGTTCCTCCGGCTGCAGTGGCAGGTTGTCATCGGTGGAAACGGCAGATCGCTGACCTGTCTGAAACAGGAGGCAGAAGGGGCGCGGTTTGTCGAACTGCCCGATTACGGATTCAAATACTCCTCGGGGGGTGTGGTGACCGCCTCGAT
>CAZWVF010000022.1:16547-37310 GCA_964637695.1 uncultured Gemmatimonadota bacterium
GCCCTGGGACGACCCGAATCGGACGAAATTGAACATCCTGAGCCGGACCTTGAAATACACCATTCTCTCGATCGCAGATCGATGGAGGAGTACCTGAACAGGAGCCGCCTTGTTGTGGCGCGATCGGGCTACAGTACCGTCATGGAGCTGGCTGAAGTGCGTAAGAAGGCACTGTTCGTACCGACTCCCGGACAGACCGAACAGGAATATCTGGCGCAGAGGTACAGGGATCTGGGGTGGTTTCATTCTGTGCCGCAGCAGGAGCTGGATCTGAAAAGGGATTCCGGAACCGCTGCTTCATGTTCCGGTATCCCTCATGTTTTCTCAACGGCAGAGACTCTCAAGAACATCATGCCGCTTCTGACCGGAGCCGTCTCCGGCTGACGGATCGCTCCAATATCATTACTCCAGAGAGCCGACCTCCGCCTCGACGGCTTCGAGTATCTCGCACGATTCCACCAGTCCCGCCATCAACGTATGGTCGGGGAATAACGGCCTGTCTTCATCGAGATGATCGATTTGGTTTCTGATAACACCCAGGGCGGCCACAACACCGCAACCGGGGCTGTGGTCGCGAAGGTCGAGTGCCTGAGCGGCAGCCATGAATTCTATTCCCAGAACGCCGTATGCGTTCTTCAGGATCTGTTCATTCTTGATGGATGTGTTCATTCCCATGCTGACGAAGTCCTCCTGGTCGGCTGCAGCAGGAATCGATGCGACTGAAGCTGGAGCAGATAGCATCCTCTGTTCAACTATCAGAGTTCCGGCAGCATACTGGCTGAGCATCAGTCCGCTGAAGAAGCCCGGTTTCTCGGTCAGGAAGGGAGGCAGGCCGACAGAGAGTGCGGGATTGAGCAGGCGGTTGAGTCTTCTTTCGGAGAGCACCGAGACCATTGTTACCGCCGCTCCGATCATGTCCATCGGCAGCGAGACAGGTGATCCCTGAAAATTGGCACCGGTAAGGACCTGTTCCTCATCGGCGAGGAAAACCGGATTATCCCCTACGCCGTTCAGCTCTATCTCGACCTGTTCTTTTGCGAATGCTGCGGCGTCATGGGCAGCGCCGATCACCTGGGGAGTACTCCGCATCGAATAGGCGTCCTGCACTTTCTTCTTGCCGCTTTCGAGCAGCTCGCTGCCTTCGATGCACTTCATCAATGCTTTTGCAGACCGGATCGCTCCTGCAAAACCTCTCGCTTCATGCAGCCGCGAATCGTAGGGCATCATGTTCGCGTTGAGGGCTTCGAGGGTCATCGCGGCGGCTATCTCTGCCTGCTTCAGCCACCGGTTGATATCGAACAGGTGGATAGCGTTCATGGCATTCAGCACGTTCGAACCGTTAATGGTGGCCAGCCCATCCCTGGCGTGAAGGATCTCCGGCTCGAGTCCGGCGTGTTCGAGCGCCTCCCGACCTGAGTACAGCTTCCTCTCGAACCACGCCTGACCTTCACCCATAACGACAAGAGCTATCTGGGACATCGGCGCCAGATCGCCGGAAGCCCCGACCGAACCCTTCTGGCAGACGTAGGGTGTAACACCCCTGTTGAGCATTTCGACGAGCAGTTGAGTGATTTCCGGCCTTACCGCTGAGCAGCCCTTGGCGTGGACGTTGATTCTGGAGAGCATCGCGGCGCGGATGTATTCCGGTGGGGCCGGTTCGCCGATACCAGCCGCATGGTTGTAGATCAGATAACGCTGGAACTCCTTCACCTCTTCATCGGAGAGCAGCGTCTCTGAGAACTCGCCGATACCGGTGTTCACTCCGTATATGGTCTCGCGCGCTTCCAGTTTCCTGTCCAGCAGGGCGCGGCATTTCCTGATCTTTTCAACGGCGGTCTCATCCAATTCGACTTTTTCGCCGTCGCGGGCCACATCAACCACTTTTTCAACAGTCAATCCGGTGCCATCAATCATAAGCGCCATGTCATCCTCACAGGTCCGTGTTCCCGACTTTGACTCTCAAAGAATTTCCTCTTGAAACTCTCCGTCTCAGCTCGATGTTGCTGTCGTGACTGCAATCGTCGGTACTATTGCAGCCACTGCAATGGCACCCCCCCAGGGCCGGGAGGATGGTGCGCATATAGAAGGTGCCCTTGTCGTCCTTCAGAGCCAGAAGCAGTAACTCCTCCTGAATGTACAGTTCGTTTCTTCGAAAGCTCACTTTTGACCTCACACTTGATTAGAACTTATTCAGGTAATAATCATCGAGTATTTATCCGATGCAAGTATTTGACAATGACCGGTCCTCTTTTGTTTCCTATAGCCATGCCTGATGTAAACAGCAACAGCCGGGAAGCGGAAGACACGGTTGAGAACCGATTCCAGACCCCTGCCACTCTGCGTCATGTCATGCGGATTCTTTCACATCTCGCACCGCCCCTGGCCGTGAAGGTGGCGACCTATATGTTCTGTCATCCCAGTAGGGGTCGGATAAAGCCGGATGAGGAAGAGACGCTGGCTGCCGGGGAAGCCTTCGATATCGAGATCGCCGGTCTGAAGCTCTCTGCGTGGTCGTGGGGGGAGGGGCCCACGGTTCTGCTCCAGCATGGATGGAGCAGCAGGGGGAGCAGGCTTACAGCCTTCGTTCAGCCCCTTGTCGAATCGGGTTTCAGCGTGGTCACCTGCGACGCTCCGGCACACGGGAGTTCAGAGGGGAGAACCACGACCGGTCCGTACATATCGAGATCGCTCAGAGAACTGGCCTCGATGCTGGGCGGCATACATTCCATGATCGCTCACAGCATGGGCTGCTGGGCAGCCGCCCTGGGCCTGAAGGAGGGCCTTGAGGTGGAGAGGCTGGTATTCATCAGCCCCCCGAGCGACCTGAGTATATTCTCCGATATATTCGCCGCTCAGATGGGATTCACGGCGAAGATCCAGAAGAGGGTGGAGGATCTGCTGGCGGAGCAGACCGGTGTGAATTGGTCGGAGTTGGATGCCGGTGCGCTTGGAGCCGGCCAGAGCACACCTCTGCTGATTATCCACGACACCGATGACCGGGTCGTTCCTCTTCATCATGCCGTGACCCTGCACGAGGCATGGGAGGATTCCGAGCTGGTGGTCACTTCCGGCCTGGGGCACAGGATGACCGTCAAGACGCCGTCTGTCGTGGCACAGGCCGTTGAATTCATAACGGGCTGAGTTCCAGCCGCCCGATCGCCTGTCGAACTCACCGGACAGACACCGCCCTGAATAATCCTGCTGTAAGAAGGTGCCTACCCGGGGAGATCGAGGTTTGTGATCTCCTCTGTTACCTGGTAATCGTATTCAGGGTATTCATAAAGGGAAAGACGGGGTTCGGTCTCGCCGATTGAATATCCGTATATGCCCCTGTATTCAGAGATGTCTTCCCCGATGGCCGCCAGCTGCTCCAGGTACTCGTAGATGGATTTCGACTCTATTATGACCACCCTGCCCATCCTGTTGATTATCGGGCTGTGAGATCTGGTCCTGTCGTGATCGAATTCCAGTATCCGGCGGCCGTACCGCGTGATTCCGATCACCCTGAAAGTCATGCTCTTTCCGACTGCCGGCAGGTTCAGGACGTTCCGGTCGGTGGCGAGGAAGGGAAGCCCCGATTTCCTGCGCAGCGCCTCGATATTGTCGAGGATCTTTTCTGGTTCCAGGGGAAGCTCCCTGATCCGATCGTGGATTTTCTGCGGGATGGCGCCCAGTCTCTTCTCCTCGAGCTGTTCCTGCACCGCCCTGGCATTGGTCGCGAAGTTAAAGGTGTTCTCCATGTAACCTTTCACGGAGAACGTATAGTAGGGCAGGATGCCCACGTCGTTCAGGACCTGCCTCAGTTTTGCCGTGTGGCCCCGCCTGGAAGCCGCTGCGGTGAAAACGAGCTGGTTTGTCACTGTCCAGCCCGCTCCGTGCAGCATCTTCACAGCCCGGCGGACCTCAGGTGTGATCTCCATCGGGGCTTCGAAGTGGGTCTGGATCAGGAACTGCCGGATACCCGCCTCCGATGCCCTGGCCTTGAAATCCGCCAGAACCTGCACCAGGTCGGAAGTGATCCGCTGGGGCAGGTAGGCAGGCAGACGGGTTCCGATACGAACTCTGAGCAGTTCGGCGTACTTTTCACCGTCCGCTCGCTTCTGATTTGCCTCCTTCTTCTTTACGGCCATACGGTAAACGGCATCAAGTATCACTTCGAGAGAGGTATCTGAACTCATCAGGGCGTCACCGCCTGTTATCAGGATATCCCTCAGCTGGCTGTCCTCCTCGAAGTACTGCATGAGCCGGTCCAGCTTTTCCTGCCACGTCTCGTCGGGCAGAAGATCGTGCAGGTTGAAGTTGAGGTTCCCGCGCTGGAATTCGTACATCCGCTGGCACGAGGCACAGAGACCGCCGCATGCCCGGCCCATGGTGTCGGGGATCAGGATGGCAACATCGGGGTAGCGGCGGTGGACGTTGTACGAAGAGGGCAGGACCCAGCCGGCGGCGTTCGGTTTGCCCGGTTCCACCTCGTCCTCCTTCTCCCAGGCCGTTATATGGCCGAATTCATCCACGAGCTGCTGGCTGTAAACCACGTAGTAACGCATCGCCAGGTCAGCGCCTATCGCGAAATAGGGCACCCGGACGTGAAGGAGGGAGAGGTAATAGGGATTCACAAAGAAGGGGATTCCCTTATCTCTGGCCTGGTAGAGCACATCCATCGTGTCGGGATCGAGCGAGTAACCCAGCATCTCGTTGAGCAGGTCGGGATCCCGGATGGAGAATCCCAGATGGAATCGATAGTCATCCCACCACTCGAGCATACGCTCTACCTTCCGCTCCCCGGTCATCCCCGGTTCAAATTTGAACCGGGTGCTCCGGATCTCCCCCGAATCGATCTTGTCGATCAGGATGTTAATGATCCGTTCCCGGTTCTCTTCCCGCAGCTTTACGATCCGGGGATCAAGACCCGAAGGGTAACGATCCATCCACTTGATCACTTCCGGCTCTCCGGGACGTTTCTGCTCATACCTGCCGGAGAACTGCTGAAGGAGCATCAACATATCCTGGAAGAACTCGGGCCTGGCTCCGCCCGTTCCGTGGGTGACCGCAAGCCAGATCATCCTGATCGGGTTGCTTATGGCCAACTGCCCCCGGAGGTTCAGATCCACGAACTCCATACCGGCGTGGTCTATGTAGTCGAGTAGCCGGATGGTTGCGTAGTCTCGCCATTTCAGGGATTCGAAGAGCTTACGGCCGGTATGTTCGCTTTCATAAAACTCCATTGCCTGTGGTGATGCTTCCGACTCAACCCACTCGCGCACTCCGATAAGCGCCTCTGTTTCGTTCCGGGCATTGTGCATGATTTCGGCAAGTTTCGGATTCTCGTTGAGGAGCCGGTCGAGGAGCTTGTGGGAGTGAACATTTATCGCGATCGGGTCCAGTTCGTGTTCTGGAAGCATGGTCATTTCCCGTGTCTATGCGAGCTTCAGGCCTTCTTTTATCTGCGGCCGGTCCAGCCGGGCCCGCGCACCACACGGCCCGGGAGGGAAGAGCCGGAACATCATGAATCAGATATCTCGATTCAACGCCTGACAGCCTTCATTGCGACCTTTGCGATGTTCCTGGGTGTCAGCTTGCCTCTGACCTTTGCCAGGTGGATCAGAGATTTCATCTGGGTCTGTGGTACCGGTTTCTGCTCCTCCCCGGGTTTCCTCACCAGTTCCAGACTTCCTGTCGGACATGTCGTCACACAGAGCCCGCAGCCTATGCAGCGGTCAGCATCGAGTGAAACCAGTTCATTCATATGGCTGAGAGCATCCATGTGACAGCGCGATATGCATTCCCCGCATCCGATGCATGTTGAACTGTCTGCGGCGAGTATGAATGGGGAGGATACGATATTCGCAGGCTGTGGATGTCTATTGAGCATCGACAGAACCTGGCAGCAGCAGCCGCAGCAGCAGCAGATGTTAGTGACGTTCTGTGAATTGCTTGGCTGCAGGACCAGACCGCTCTGTTCGGCCCTCCTCAGGATCTCCAGCGCCTCCTCTGTGTCAATAGCGCGCCCGATACCGTTTTCAATGTAGTATTCAGCGCCCCTGCCGAATACCAGGCACATCTCCTCCGGATGATCGCATCCATGGCCGGCCATCGTGTGTTCCCTGCGGCAGATACAGGGGGCGACGGCGATCCTGGGACGGTTCCTGACCAGTTCTTCAACCTGTTCGTGGGGAAGGATCTCGTGCGCTACGGGGATATCCTGGTTGATCGGTATGGTCCTCAGCTGCGGAGCTTTATCCCATACCTTTGCGTCGATCAGGTCGGGCAGGTACTCGTTCATGTCGCTGATCAGTTCTGGATCAAGATCGTTGACATGGAATTCCCAGATGCCGATCACGAACTGCAGGGCCATGTAGCGGGGTTCATCCTCTTTGTATATCCGGTATATCAGACCCTTCAGCGCCATTTCTTTCAGGCGGCTCGCGGCCTCCTCCCCGGAGATGCCGGCACGCTTTGCGATCGTTCCTGCAGGTTCAGCCAGAACGGTCAGGTGCATGGCCAGTTCTGCTTCATCTTCCGTGAAGAGGCGTTTCAGTATCCGGAGTTCAACTCCGCTCTCGGTGGACGGGAATCCGCCGGGCAGGTCATCCAGGTGTCGGGCGAGGCGCTCGTAAATCTCTTCAGGCATTCAAACTCTCCGGCAGGAAGGAGTCCAGATTGTATCGTTCAACCAATAATTATTCCAGCAACAGTTCAGCGTCCGCTTGACAGTCCCAGTACAGCTGCTTAAATGGGCAGTTACCGAAGGGAGCTGCCTGATGAGGCCGACTGTCAAATTTCTCGAAGATGAACTGATCCAGCAGATCGTCGATGAAGCGACCGGAATACTCTGCACACTGGGTGTGGACCTGAACAATGATGTTGTGCTCTCGATGCTCGCAGATCACGGTGCCGGCATCGATATGGAGAAGAAGCATGCTGTATTTACTGAGCAGATCATCGAGAAAGCAGTGGAAACCGCTCCATCATCATTCGAGCTGTTCGATGTGAACGGAGGGCGGACTCATGATTTTTCGGAGCAGAACGTTCACTTCACACCGGGTTCGGCAGCCCTCAACATCCTCGATTCATCGTCCGGGCAGATACGGAAACCGACCACCGCCGATTACGTGGATTATGCAAGGATCGTGAGCCAGCTGGGCCACATCGCGTCGCAGAGCACGGCGATGATACCGGCTGATGTCGAGGATATGATCTCAGACAGCTACAGGCTCTTCCTCAGCCTGCTCTACTGCGAGAAGCCGGTCGTGACCGGTACATTCACGATCGAAGCTTTCGAAGTGATGAAGGATTTCCAGCTGGCTGTTCGGGGTTCCAGGAAAGCGCTCCAGGAGAAGCCTCTCACCGTTTTTTCCTGCTGTCCCACGTCGCCCCTGAAGTGGAGCGACGTTACATCCCAGAACGTGGTAGACTGTGCCGAGTACTCGATTCCGGTCGAATTCATCTCGATGCCGCTGGCCGGTTTCATGTCTCCTGTGACACTGACGGGGACTCTGATACAGCACACGGCCGAAACACTCAGTGGAGTTGTGATCAGCCAGCTCACCAATCCCGGTGCACCGGTCCTCTACGGCGGTTCGCCGGCCATTTTCGACGTCAGGTATGAAACGACTCCGATGGGTGCGGTGGAGACGATGATGATAGACTGCGCCTACAACGAGATAGGCAGGTACCTGGGGATGCCCACTCAGGCGTATATTTCCCTGAGCGATGCAAAACAGCTCGATTCGCAGGCAGGTCTGGAGAGCAGCATGGGTGCCACACTGGCCGCCCTGGCCGGCATCAACAACATCTCCGGACCCGGGATGCTCGATTTCGAGAGCTGCCAGAGCCTGGAGAAGCTGGTCCTCGATAATGAGATCTGCGGGATGGTCTTCAGGCTCATTGAGGGGATCGAGCCGAAGGAGGACTTCCCATCCCTGCCCAGGTTCGAGGAACTTCTGCGCGATCAGCATCTTTTGATCTCCGACCATTCGATGAGATACCTGAGGGAGGAGCACTATTTCCCCGGACCGGTTATAGATCGCGCCAACAGGCCGCGATGGGAAGCTGAGGGCAGATTGACTCTGGCCGAGCGTGCCCGTTCAGAAGTGGAAAAGCTGCTCGCCGCCTATGAACCTTCAGGGCTGGACGATGACAGGAAGAAGGAACTGGTCTCACTGATGGAAGCTGAAGCGAAACGCTGCGGTCAGGATTCCCTGCCTGAAAGACCGGAATGAACACGATCCTTGAATTCGAACTGAAGGATATCCTGCCATCACGGGAGGCTGTTCTCCTGAACCAGGGTATGCCCCCGGAGGCGGAAGTGTCAGTGAGGATTGATTCGCTTCTGGGTGAGGCGATGAGGAAGTTCGAGGAATCGGTCGCTCCGGTCGGTGTAATCCAGGAACTGACGTTTGAGGAATTCGATCCGATCTTTGAAGGCGAAGGGGAAAACGCCGAAGATGTCCTGCTTGCACAGGTCTATCCAGGTGCAGACAACCTCGCTCTATTTGCACTGACGATGGGTGAAGAGGTCAGCACTGCTATCGAGAGGCTCTTCGATGAGAGGCAGTTCGCGGCCGGTTCGATGCTCGATGCGACAGCTTCCATTGCCGCCGACACTGCATCGGAAGTCTTCGAAACACTCTTTCTGGAGGATCTATCATCCAGGGGAGCGGTAACCACCGACCATATCGTTCTCGGTTACAGTCCCGGCTACTGCGGCTGGCATATTACAGCACAGAGAAAGCTCTTTGATTTTCTCGATCCGGGTCGGATAAACATCACGTTGAATGACAGCTGCCTGATGACGCCTCTGAAATCGATCACGGGTCTGCTGATCTCAGGCACGGGTGATATCCACCTTTTTGAACCGAGGTTCGGGTATTGCAGATCGTGCATGCACCGTTCCTGTCAGGAGCGGCTCCGAAAAATCTCATCCACAAAACCATCAACGGTTTGAAAGAAGGATCCGATGAGTCTGCTGGAAGAAATCTCTGTAACACTTCAGAAGGGTGATGAAACGCTGGTCGCGGAACTGACGGGAAGGGCGATTGCGGAATCGATCGAACCGAAAGAGATACTCGATGACGGACTGGTCGCCGGGATGAATGTCATCGGAGAGAAGTTCAGGAACCACGAGATCTTCCTCCCCGAAGTACTGCTGGCAGCCAGGGCCATGTATGCCGGCATGGATCTGTTGAAACCCCTCTTTCTTAAGGATGGAATACCCAATATCGGAAAGGTGGTAATTGGAACGGTCCAGGGTGATCTGCACGACATAGGGAAGAACCTGGTCGGGATCATGCTGAAGGGGGCCGGATTCGAGATAATAGACCTGGGCAAGGATGTCCCTCCGGAAGATTTCGTCGATACTGCCGAAAGGGAGGGTGCCGATGTAATCGGTATGTCTACTCTGCTGACCACGACAACTCCGATGATGTCCAGGGTGATAGAACTTCTGAAGGAGAGGGGGCTTGAGGAGAAAATCAGCACCATCGTGGGTGGAGCCCCCATTTCGCTCGATCTGGCACAGGAGATGGGTGCCGGCTCCTACGGGTACGACGCGGCAAATGCCGTGGAAAAGGTGAAAGAGCTGACCGGCTGACAACCTGACTGAATCAAATCATGAAAGATGTCATGGAACCGTTTCTCGACAGAACAGGCAGAGGTGAGATCCTGATCTCCGATGGAGCTCTGGGCACGATGCTCTTTGACGCCGGGCTGGTGCCTGGTCAGTGCCCCGAACAGGTCGTTCTTGAGAAGCCGGAACTGCTGCAGGATATTGCCCGGCGGTATATCGAGGCCGGCTCGGATATCGTGCATACCGATACCTTCGGCGCTACACCCCTTAAGCTCTCCGATTATGCCCTTCATGAAAGGACCGGGGAAATAAACCGGCAGGCGGTTGCTCTGCTGAAGGAAGTCGCCGGCGACCGGGCATATGTATCCGGCTCCTGCGGACCCACCGGCAGGATCCTCAAGCCTTTCGGGGATGTGGATCCGGCCGAAGTGCTCGATGGCTACAGAGCCCAGATGGATACCCTGATCTCTGCAGGTGCAGATCTGCTCTGCATCGAAACGATGATTGACCTGCGGGAGGCAGTGCTGGCAGTTGAAGCGGCCCGTTCGATTTCATCAGAGATTCCGGTCATGACTACAATGACCTTCGATAAAATTCCAAAGGGATTCTTTACCATCTGGGGTGCCGGCATCGAGGAATCCGTGAAGGCTCTTCAGGATGCGGGCGCCGATGTCGTCGGGTCAAACTGCGGCAACGGGATAGAGATCATGGTGGAGATAGCCCGTGCGTTCCGGGAAGCCACGCAGTTTCCGTTGCTGATCCAGTCGAATGCCGGTCAGCCTGAGAGCAGGGGAGGTGAAATCCACTACTCTGAGACTCCGGAACTCTTTGCTGAAAAGGCGATCGAGCTGAAGGGTCTGAGTGTATCTGTTATAGGTGGATGTTGCGGCACGACTCCCGATCATATAAGGGCGATGAAGGACGCTGTCGGTTAGCTGTCGTTTTCCAGCTCTTCTCTCTGATGAAAAGGGATTGATAACTGCCAGCTCCTGCAGGCTAATTATTCATAACCGGTGTGGTCAGGAGGTGCTCGGGACCGCTGCCTGTCACAGGGGGTTCTTCCTTTTGTTATATGAGTCTCGAGCATCTGTCAGAGGGCAGCTGGGAATATCTCGAAGAGACCTTCACGGCGAAACTGCTTGACCGTCCTGCTGCTTCTCTGTTTGAGGAGCGATGGGTCGTGGCTCCGCACCGCAACCTGATCGGTCATCTGCAGAAACTGACCGCCCGTAAAGCCGGTGCCTGTTCGGGACTGCGGTTCATGGATCTCAGGCAGCTGGCCCGCCGGATCCTCATCCTGAGCGGTTCAACGGTTGCTCCCGAACTCGACCGGATTGCCAGGGACCTGGTCATCCGTCAGGTAGTCAGGCAGCAGCTGTCAGATATCGAGAAAGCCTTCGGTGCCCGCGTGGCACTTACACCTGCCTTCATGGGTGCGGTTACCAAGACTCTCAGCGACCTTCGTGAAGCGGGAATCACTGTGGAGCAGGTTGCGGATCTGGCCGGGAAGAAGCAGGGCCTGAGCAGTGTCCGCCTGAAGGTTGTCGCCGACCTTTTTGCTTCCTATCAGGATCGTCTCGACAGCATCGACGCACCGGATGACGAGGGCATGTTCGCCATGAGCGTCGGTTTGCTGAAGAACGGGGCCGTCGCTTTACCCGGGCGGATCTACGTGTACGGCATTTACGATCTTACCGCCGGACAGAATTCACTCCTCGATACTCTCATGGATAAGACCGAAGTGGAACAGTTCGTACCTGTCTACCCGGAAACCGAAGTCTACAGCGGTCAGCTGCTGAAGAAGTGGCGCAGCCTGGCAGGCATGGTTGAATCTGAAATCGAAACATCAAACTCATCCTCTTTGACCGGTATACCTCTGGATGAACTGTGGGCGACTCTCTCCTCTGAAGGAAGGGAAAGGGACTGCAGGGAAAAGGGCTCCACGGTCACGGTGGTCTCGGCCCCAGGCAAAAGTGGAGAGATCGACAGCGCCCTCAGACTGGTGGCTGCCGCATGGCAGGGGGGAATAAACAGGGATGAGACGCGGCTTGCATCGGTGTCACCCGATTCCTGCCAGGTCCTTTTCTCACAGAAACTCGAATCGAACGGTTTCAGACGTCACAGCACGGTCGAACCAGCTGAGGAAGAAGATCCTGCAGATCAGGGAATAGATCGAAAGAGTGCAGCTCTTCAGCTGGTCAGGGCGATCACCGATATCATCAGTGAAGAGGGAATCGAGATCTTTTCCTACGAAACAGGTGAATCACTCGATCCACTGATCTCCGATCTGCCCGATACTGCCCTATGGACCGAATGGGCCGACATCTTCGATCCGATTCTGACCAGCATGTTCGATCCTGCGATGCTCGATCGGATTCTCGATATGCTCGAAAGGCTCCGGCGGCTTTCAGTGACCGGTGAGCCTGCCGACAGAGCTGCTTTGAGATGGGCGCTGGGCAGGATAGTGCAGGATATCAGGGCGGACGATGCGATCCCTCTCGAAGGGATTATGGAGCTTCGCGGGACCCGTTCCGAACTGGTGGCAGTAATGGGAATGGCGGAGGGATCGTGGCCATCAAGACCGCTTCCCGATCCACTCCTGATGGACGACGAACGGGATATCCTCAACGTTGGCGATGACTGGAAACTTGCTGCGACGGTTCGCAGGAAAGATGAAGAGAGACTCCTCTTCAGGCTACTGATCGAAAGTGGCAGGCACATCGTTTTCCTCTATCCCCGCATCAACGAGCAGGGTGGTGTGCGCCGGGCGAGCCCTCATGTCCTGGAGCTGATGCAGCAGGTTGTCGGTAAAGAGCTGCCGCAGGAGCAGTTGGAAATGATGGCCCGCAGGAACACCAGGGCCGTCGGGGCGATCAGACCGCCTGCCGGCGAACCACGGCTGGGCGAACTCGACCGCGACCTCACCTCCATAGCAGAAGCGATCGATGACGGGAATCGAAGCGACCTGTATGCGCTGTGGGAATGCCCGCAGTTCAGGGCCGGCTTCCGGATGGAGCAGGAGAGGTGGAGAGGCAAACCGGGACCCTACGCCGGTTTCCTTATTAGCAGAGATGCGGTCGATAAGGCTCTGAAGATGCTCAAGCTGACCGGAGAGGGCCATGTTTCGGTTTCCCTTCTGGAGGAATATGCCCGCTGCCCCTGGCGGGTTCTGACGACCCGGGTACTGGGGTTGAAGGAGGAGGGAGAACCGGATGGACTGCTCTCCGGGGCCGAGATGGGCCAGGTTCTGCACGACGTTCTGCGCGATTACGTCAAACGGGCTTCAGAGGATGGACGTTGGCCGCCGGCTGCAGGTCAGGCAGAGACCGACAGCACTCTGGTCGCAGAGATGGTCCGGAGGCGGGTCGCAGATGAATACGCGGGCAGGGGCACCAGGTTCCCGCCCCTGGAGCGGGTCGACAGCAGGCGTGCCACAGCCCGCCTGCTGGGCTGGCTCCTGTGGGAGGCATCTGATAACGGAAGATTGGAAGGAGAGAGTGAGGGGCAGGAAGAAGAGGGCAATGATCGGATCAGGGAGATCGCTCTGGAGACCGGAGCTGCCGGCGGCTGGCTCTCTCACTCGGTTGAACAGTCCTTTGAAACTGAACTGGAGATCGCGGGTCGTTCTCTGAAATTGAGAGGCCGCTGGGACCGCATCGACCGGGACGCTTCAGATCGTTTCCGCATACTCGATTACAAGACAGGATACGGCAAATCCGGCCCATCGGCTGATCTCGAAGGGGGCCTGAATCTGCAGATGCCCCTCTACCTGATGGCAGCCGAAAAGGAACTGGATCTATCCGGTTCAGCCGGACCAGCCGGACCGGCACGTTCAACCAGTGCGATAGCCGGCGGAATCCTGCTCCGGCTCCCTCTCTCTGCATCGGGACATGGACCCCATATCACCTCGTGGCCGCAACAGGTCATGGACGCGGGCAGGAAAGAAGTAGAGAGACTGGTCAATCAGCTGCTCACTTCCATCGAATCGGGTGTTTTTACCCGATTGCCGCACGACAGGGCGACAGACAGCAGAACCGATCTGTGCAAAGGATGTCCTACTCCTTCCATCTGCCGTGCCTGGCGGATTCAGGAATCGCAACGGCACCTGAAGTCGGATGAGCTTCTGCCGCTCAACGTCGCCAGAAAGATCGGCGTGACAGGGGGGCAGAGTGACGGGTAAAAAGACCGGAGTGCCCGCAGACCACGAGGTGAGAACCAGACTCGTCACCGATCTGGAGACGAGCTTTGCGGTGGGAGCCGGTGCCGGTTCGGGCAAGACACGGGTGCTGGTGGACAGGATCATCCAGCTTGTGGACAGCGGCCGGGAACTCGATCGGATCGTTGCCATCACCTTCACGGAGAAAGCCGCCGCCGAGCTGAGGGAGAGGGTCAGAAAGGTGCTGGCCGATCCATCTGCGGATGAGCCTCCGGAGATCGCGGAGCGCAGGAGAAGGGCACTCGGCAAGGTCGATCTGTCGCAGTTGACGACAATTCACGGTTTCTGCCGTTCCATTCTGGCAAGACACCCTCTCGAGGCAGGGATCACGCCCGGCTTCACCATCCTGGACGCGCTGCAGTCGGATATCCTGCTCGATGAAGCCGGATCTGAGGTCATCAGAGCCATGCGTGACGGAGCGGATGAAGACCTCGAGGGTGCATTGATGGCAGGCGGTTCGCTTGCCGGTCTCCGGGATCTGGTAAAAGCGATTCGACGATACCCCGATCTGAAACCGGAGATTCCGGAGTTCACCGCTGAGAGTGCCGACCGGATTCTCAGCGATCTCTTCAAGACTGCAGAGGAGATCGTCAATTTCGCTGAAAGCGTACCCGCGGCCGACACCATGCTCGGTCAGGCCCGGAATGTTCTCAGATCAGAACCTCTTGTCTCTGCCGGAGTGTTCGACGCCCACGATCTGGCGGCTCTCCTCGAAGGAGCAGTGATACATAAGAACGCCGGCAACAAGGGCAACTGGACGGCCGGCCCGGAAACCGGGGCCGCCTTTGCACGCCTCAAGCCGGAATGGAAAGCATTGAGCGTTCGAAGGGATGAAATGACAGCGCGATACCGGGGGCGGCATCTAGGCTACTTCATCTCGAAAGCGGAACTGATCAACAAGGAATACGAACGTCGCAAATCGGAACTCGGAGCACTCGATTTCGATGACCTGCTCATGAAAACGGCTGACCTGCTCGAATCACAACCATCGGTGGCCGGAGAGATCAAGAGGGGATACGCAGCCATTCTGGTTGACGAATTCCAGGACACCGATCCGATCCAGGCCAGGATCGTTCTGCAACTGGCAGAAGCGGCAGAAACACATGCAGAGGAGCCCGCGGCGGTCGTGCCCGGGAAGGGGAGGCTCTTTCTGGTGGGAGACGCCAACCAGAGCATCTACAGGTTCCGCAGGGCAGACAGATCTGTTTTCAAACAAGCCTGTTCTCAACTGCTCGAAAACGGAGTGGAAGAGCGTCTCGAAGTGAATTTCAGGAGCACACCCGGCCTGGTCACTGTTGCCAACAGAATATTCGGCGACCTGCTGGAGCCCGGGGAGTACCACGATCTCCTTCCGTTCAGGGAAGAGCCCGGTCGCGGACCTGTTGTGACGCTTCTTGACCTCGATCCTCTGCTGGCGGAAAACGAGGGTGAGCCCCTGGCTCCTGAGATGAGGAGGGCGGAGGCAGCTGCACTGGCCGGGTGGATCCGCGGTCGGATCGACGCAGGAATGGTTATCAGGGACAGGGTGACTGGTGAATTCAGGACGATCGAATACGGGGATGTGGCAGTGCTCGTCCGTACATATACGGGTGTTGATCTCTTCGAGGATGAATTCGACCGCTACGGCATCCCATACCGGGTATCGGGCGGCAGGGCCTTTTTCCACCGTCTCGAGATTCTCCAGACCCTTCCGGTACTGCAGGCGGTGGCCGATCCCGGCGATCAGACAGCTGTTGTCGCGGCATACAGGTCACCCTGTTTTGGTGTATCGGATGAGAGCCTGGTACGGTGGGCTGCCACCGGTTATCCCTTCTCATACCTTGAATTGGAGGATCAGCCGGTAGACGACACATTCATCGAAGAGAACCTCGACAGAGAAGCAGATGCACCGCTGATCGAAGCGCGCCGGATCCTCGCTCAACTGAACAGGGACACACGGATCGTTCCTCCATCCGGCATCCTCTGGCGGCTCTTCGAGGTCACCAGAGTACTTCCCCTTCACGCACTGAAGCCGGATGGTGACAGGAGGATCGCCAACCTGCTGAAGCTTCTCGACCTGGCTTTCGCCTATGAGGAGGCTGCCGCCGGTCTGCTCGAAGGAGGATCGGAGGAGCAGGTATCCCTGGATGGACTCGTTCGTTACCTGGAGGAGCAGCGAAGAGCGGCTGTGGAAGAAGAGTCGGCCCTGGTGGATGCAGACGGGGGGTTGGTAACGATTATGACCATCCACTCAGCCAAGGGACTCGAGTTCCCGGTCGTCGCTCTTCTTGACCGTGCGTACAGTTCGTCATTCCGTGATGAGGCTATCCCCGACCGCTCCAGACGTACATCGACAGTCAGAGGTGCGGGATTCAAACCACCCGATTGGGATGAGAAGAAAGATGCGGAGATCGCGCAGCAGGAGGAAGAGGCGAAGCGCCTGCTGTATGTAGCCTTCACAAGAGCCGGGGACCACGTGGTGACATGCGGCAGGCGTTCCGAAGACACGGATGTCCTGAGAAGTGGCAGGCAATTCCTCGCACCGCTCGAAGCAGCCCTCAGGGATCTCGTCGACAGTGGAGATGGGCACGACGGTAAAGCCGGCCTGGTTGAATGGGCGGTGCCGGCCCCTCCCTCCGAAAAGGAGGACCTGCTCCACAGGCTTCCTCCTGATCTGGAAGAGCCCCCTGACAGTGTGGTGGCAGAAGCGGTAGGAAGAAGACGGGAAGCCGGACAGAGCTGGCACAATATCGTAAACCGCGCCCTGCGGTCTCCGGTCGCCCGGGCATCCGACCTGACGCGCAGGAAGGATCTACTGAAATCGGAAGAGGCATCCCTGCCGGACGGGGAGACGCAGTGGTTCGCTCGACTGCGCGGGATAAGGGTGCATGCCGCCATGGAATTGATCTCCCTGCGTGGTATCGAGCCTGCGGACGCCTGTCGCTGTGTATCGGAACCGGGTGATCCCCCCGGTCTGCAGGAACACATCTGCCGGTATCTCGAGAGCGGGGCAGCCATGCTCAGGAATGTGGAATCGGAGGGATGGAAAGTTGCTGCAGCGGAATGGCCCCTTCTGCTTGGTGGCGCATGTGAGGAACTGTCGGAAGCAGTACCCGGCTGGATCGAGATATTGACCGGTACAGCCGACCTGATACTGCAGAACCGGGAAGAGAGCCTGCTGGTGGTGGATTACAAGACCGGTGCTTCCGGGCCGGAGGAACTCCTTCAGATTTACGGAAATCAGCTCACTGCATACAGGTGCATGCTCGAAAAGAGCACCGGAAAACCTGTATCCGCTGAATTATGGAGCCTTTCGACCGCAGAACGCCTGCAACTACCCTGAAGTTCTGGCTGATCGATCTGAAGAACGAAGTTGAAATGTCTTCCAACGGCAACTCGCACTGAGGAACAGCGTTTACTCAGTATCCGTTCAACAATCACTTCATTAACACTTAATTATTTCACGCTATTGTATTGTTGTGTGTTTATCGGCTAGTTTTCTCTGGTTGAAGAGAATTCGATCCGGAGTGAAAGAATGCTTAGAAAAACCCTCCTGACAGTTTCCTTTGTTCTGCTATTTGCTGCCGTCACAGGCTGTACCTCAGGAGGCGGTGAGAACTGGTACAAGGGCAACGTTCATACCCAGTCGATCTGGAGCGACGGCGATGCCGCTCCCGAACATGTTGCGGACTGGTATAAATCGAATGATTACCAGTTCCTGGTAATAACCGAACACGATCTGATTGCCGAAGGTGAAAGCTGGTTCGAAATCTCGAACGATCGACGCAGCCGGCTTAACGATGAGAGAATTGAGGAGCTGAAGAGACGTTTCGGTGACGACTGGGTAAACATCAGAGATAACGATGGGCAGCGGGAAATGCGGTTGAAAACACTCGAGGAACTTCGCAACCGATTTGAGGTGCCCGGCAAATTTATCCTGGTTACAGGAGAGGAGATCAGCGACAGCTTCGAGAGGAGACCGCTTCATATCAACGTACTGAATCTGGATGAAGTCTTAGAAAGACAGGGCGGGGAAAGCCGATCCGGTACGATGCGTAATAATGTGGGAGCTGTTGTCGAACAGGAGAGACGGCTGGCCAGACCCATCGTAGTGACTGTCAATCATCCGAATTGGAGATGGGCACTTACTCCTGAAGAGCTGGCAGCGATTGAAGGAACTCCGTTCTTCGATATCTACAACGGTAGTGCAGGGTGTAATAATTATGGAGATGAAAGCCATCCCGGGATGGATGAGGTATGGGATCTCGTTCTCACCATGAGACTTTCGAGCCTCGGGCTTGGTCTGACATTCGGTATAGCTACCGATGACACACACGATTACTTCACTTTCGGGTCCACCTATTCCAACCCCGGCAGGGGCTGGATTGTGGTCAGAGCAGGGGAATTGACACCCAATGCTCTTATGGAAGCTATGAAAGAGGGGGACTTCTATTCTTCAATTGGTGTTGTGCTGAGAGATTTCAGGATCAGCAGATCCCGGTACTTCGTCGATATCGAGGAAGAAGAGGGAGTCACCTACAGAACCCAGTTCATAGGCACCCGCATGAGCGATGGGAGAACGGGAGAGATTGGGGAAGTTCTGCTTGAGACAACGCAGAACCCGGCAACCTACAGATTCAGCGGCGACGAACTGTATGTACGGGTGAAGATCATCTCCTCGAAGGCTCATGAAAACCATGCCGAAGGAGAAGAAGGCCCCGAAGTCGCCTGGCTGCAGCCGACTGTGCCGGATATGAGATAGATCACCGATTGGGTAGTCCGAAGTACTTACCTGGATAAAATCCCTGAGATATAAGTGTGAGAGATCACACTGTATTATGTAGCACAAATATGCTATATTATATTATAGATTATTTCACAAGGAGGCATGCTGTGGTAAAGCAGATCAAACTTCGTCAAGCGGGTGGCTCAGTCAGTGCCACTCTGCCCAAAGAGATGGTAGACCGTCTGCACCTTCATTCGGGAGACCAGGTCTATATTGTCGAAACTGAGGCCGGATTGCTGCTAACACCATACGATCCCGTCTTTGAACAGGCTCTTGCCGTCTACGAGCGCGGCAGCAAGAAATACCGGAATGCACTTCGTGAACTGGCCGGCAGAGAGGGAGAGGAATGAAAGAGCCGGTCTGGCTCACAAGACAAATAGTCGAGTTCATCCACTTCGAACTGATCCTGGAATATGGTGGAAGTCATGGCATTAAGTCGGAGTACATCCTGGAATCCTCTTTAGCGCGACCTCAAAGCAAATATTCGTATGGTGAAGAACCGGATATGGGATTAATGGCTGCAGCATATGGCTATGGTTTAGTTAGAGGACATCCCTTTATTGATGGCAACAAACGGCTTGGCTTTATGGCTATGTATACCTTTCTGGGACTCAATGGATATGATCTGGTAACTTCTGAGGCAGAAATGGTTGAAGTAATGCTGGATCTGGCTCAAGGGGCTATCAGTGAAGAAGAACTCGCCGACTGGCTGCGAGCCAGAATTGTATCTGAGAGTGGGCAGAGATAGTATTGGATTATCGCAGGATCGATTGATTTATCAAGCTTCAGACAATCATTGACCGGCATACAGGGTTTATGACCGGGATTGCACCTTCTTAGATAAAGCTGCTTAATCCGGCTATCGTCTCTGACAGGAGACGGGGGTTTTCAATACAGGTGACTATTATTACGTTGTATTAAGTACCATATAATGGTACATTATGTTTATGAAAATCGATATGAAACGGCTTAAAAGTATCTGTGCAGGGCAGGATCTGACTTTATCAGAACTGCTCCAATCCGCAGGTGTAAGCAGGAATGCATTTTACACGCTTGCCAGACAGGATTCAATTCTGCCCAGGTCGATCCAGGTGATCGCAAATCACCTGCAGATACCACCATCCTCCTTCCTCGCAGATGAAGGTTCAGATACGCAGAAGGGAATGAACCTTATCAGGAGAGTCCGGAATATCGTAAATCATCATGAACTGGCGGATCCGGATAATATCCGGCATACACTCATCCTGCTTGAAGAGAAACCAGTTGAACGATTGAGGAGGGCATTACTGCGTGCCAGAAGATTCAATATTCAGCGATAAAGAAATCGCCTTTCTCAGGGAGTTGAAAAGAGAGAAGGTCGAATTCATGATTGTGGGACTATCGGCTGCTGCCCTTCAGGGCGCACCGGTTGTGACACAGGATGTGGATCTCTGGTTCAACGATCTGACAGATATTGGAATCAGGAAGGCACTGCAGAGGGTGGGGGGAACTTACATTTTTCCAGCAGGTCAAAATCCTCCGATGTTTGTGGGCGAGGCCGTGAAACTCTTCGATATCGTAACCCATATGCATGGACTGGAGGATTTTGCTGAGGAAAAGCAGTACGCAATAAAAATTCCGGTCAGCCGATTCAAAGTTCCGGTCCTATCCCTTGAGAGAATTATCCTCAGTAAAGAAGCGACAGGAAGAGAGAAAGACAAACTGGCTCTTCCTGTATTGCGGGATGCCATGATCGCTATCGGGGAATCCGGAAACAGGATCAGATAGCGAATCTGCAGGTGGTAGACCTGTGAAGCATGTCGGTTATGAATCGACTTGAATCAGTCTATCGTGCAGGACATGTCCTGACCGCGGCATTTCCAGCAGGACCTGCAAACGCATGGTCAGCCTGTACGGTTCTCCTGGTTCGTCACCAACTGTCTCGACGATATAGAGTGTTCCTCGCACAGTCGCACCTGATTCGGCTGCGCCTGGCATGCGCTCGGATATTGCCTGCTGTACCGCTTTCATCAGAGCGTCCGCCCGGGCGTTTCGCATGATCTTGAGTGGATTATCTTCATCCGTTCCTGGCGCGACTCCCGTTACTTCGTATGTTTTAAGTCCTCGCCTGACCGCTCTCTGTTCTTCAGGAAGAGGTAATCTCATAGACGCGACAACGAGGCCACTCTCGAGCTGTCGAAATGTGGCAGCTCCTATGTCTACATCACCCTCTGT
>CAZWVF010000023.1:0-36985 GCA_964637695.1 uncultured Gemmatimonadota bacterium
CACTTCCCCGATTTCAGAGCCAATGAGAGGACCTTTCAGCTTCTTACCCAGGTTGCAGGCCGGGCGGGCAGGGGTGAGCTGCAGGGAGAGGTGATCATCCAGACTTATTCGGAGGATAACCTGGGAGTTTCGGCCGCAGCCAGGGGAGATTTCTCAACCTTCATGTCTGAAGAGCTGAAGTCGCGGAAAGCCCTGGGATACCCTCCCTTCGGCCGTATCGTCAGGATCCTGCTGCGAGGTCGCAGGGAGGACGACCTGCTGAAACAGAGCAGGGAAGCCGCCGCAAGACTGAGAGAAGTCTCACCGGAGGCCGTGGAGGTGCTCGGTCCGGCCCCGGCTCCCCTCTATCGTCTCAATCGCTGGTACCGGGTTCATATCTTCCTGCGAGGGAAGTCCTCGGCCACGATGAGAGGCTGTGTGGAGATTTCCAGAGTGATGGAAATGAAGAGAAGCGGTCTCATGCTCACGGTCGATGTGGATGCCGTGGATATCCTCTGATGATTTAATTCTTGACATGAGGCAGGTGAATCCTATCCTTCGAGCGAGTTAAGCAGGATACCGGAGCCATGGGAAACCCGGATATTTCTTCGGCCCGGCCTGAATTCCCGATCACTTTCTCCAAGGCATGATAACTGATACCCTTTAATACGTAAATATTTGTACATGTCCGGATACCCTGAATAGATAATATCTGGTATCGGTACAGGTGCAATCCCTCCCGGAGGTTGATTCTCCAGCAGCAAACCCGAAAAGGATCACTAATGGACATTCAAGGGCTCAAGGCAATGAGCATCAAAGAACTTATTGATCTTGCCACCACCCTGGAAATCGGAGGAGTCTCAAACATGAGAAAACAGGATCTGATCTTCAGGATCCTGGAAGCAGAGACTCAGAAAAATGGAAATATATTTGCAGAAGGCGTTCTGGAGATACTTCCCGATGGTTACGGTTTCCTCAGATCAGCTTCGTATAATTATCTTCCCGGACCGGACGATATATATGTATCACCAAGTCAGATAAAGCGATTCGGTCTCATGACCGGTGATACGGTTGCGGGACAGGTCCGACCTCCCAAGGAGAGCGAGCGTTTCTTCGCCCTTCTGCGGGTTGAGGCAATCAATGCCGGTGACGCCGAAGATATCCGTCATCGCACTCTCTTCGACAACCTGACGCCTCTTTACCCTGAGAGCAGGTTCCGGCTGGAGAACAAGGACGGCAATATCTCAATGAGGATCATAGACCTGCTGGCACCGATCGGAATGGGCCAGAGGGGTCTGATCACATCGCCTCCCCGTGCCGGGAAAACAGTTCTTCTCCAGCAGATCGCCAATTCAATAGCCGAAAACCACCCCGATGTAGTCATCATGATCCTTCTAATAGACGAACGGCCTGAAGAGGTCACGGATATGGAGAGATCCGTCCACGGTGAGGTGGTCAGCAGTACATTCGATGAACCTGCAGAACGCCATGTCGTGGTGGCCGACATGGTACTGGAAAAAGCGAAGAGACTGGTAGAGCACGGCAAGGATGTTCTGATTCTTCTCGATTCGATCACCCGTCTGGCACGCGCGCACAATACGGTCGTTCCCCACTCCGGCAAAATCCTCAGCGGTGGTGTTGACGCCAATGCGCTTCAAAGACCGAAGAGGTTCTTTGGTGCCGCCCGTAACATCGAGGACGGCGGCAGCCTGACAATCATGGGAACGGCACTTGTAGAAACCGGTTCCAGGATGGATGAGGTGATATTCGAAGAGTTCAAGGGAACCGGTAATATGGAGCTGGTGCTCGACCGTCGTCTGGCAGACAGAAGGATCTGGCCTGCCATCGACATAAACAGGTCAGGCACTCGGAAAGAGGAGCTGCTCCTCTCCGAGAAGGAATTGAGCAGAGTCTGGATACTCCGTAAATTCCTGAATGAGATGAACCCCGTCGAGGGGATGGAATTCCTTATCGAGAAGATGGCTCACGCGAAGACGAACGACGAGTTTCTCGATACAATGAACCAGTAGGGAACATAAACAGATTACTTTGGCTTTGAGACTATGAAACCTGACATTCATCCTGAATACAATGAAATCACAGTCCGCTGTGTCTGCGGAAACACCTTCACAACCAGGTCGACGGCACCCAAGATAGAACTGGAGATCTGCTCGGAGTGCCATCCCTTCTACACCGGGAAGCAGAAACTGGTGGACACAGCGGGAAGGGTGGAACGATTCCGCAGGCGTTATGCCAAGGCTGATGCATCCCTGAAAGGGAAGGACAAGAAGGCCGGTAAATGACGCCCGGTTCGGGGCAATAGTGTTTAGTGCCCTGTCACGCAACAACCGTGGCATTCGCTACGTGACATGACACTCGGGTAAGGTGCGGGCATGCTGTTTATGAATCTGACAGAAGCCAGGAAAAGGTTGGAGGAGCTGTATGCTCTGCTTTCCGATCCGAAGGTAATCTCAGATTCGAATCGCTTCAAGTCGCTGGCCAGAGAGAACAATCTGGTCGAAAAGATCGTCGGGGAATGGACACAGCTGGAAGAAATAACGACTGCAATCGAGGAAGCCCTCGAAATCGTCGACGAGGGTGACGATGCGGAACTGATAGATCTGGCAAAAGCGGAGATAGACGAGAAGGAAGAACTCAGGGAACAGCTGCAGCGCAGTCTCAACAACCTGCTGATTCCGAGTGATCCCGACGATTCCAGAAACACGATTATGGAGATCCGTGCCGGCTCCGGTGGCGAGGAAGCTTCTCTCTTCGCAGCCGATCTCTTTCGCATGTATTCAAAATATTCCGAAAAAGAGGGCTGGAAGGTAGAGGTGATGAGCAACAGCCCTTCCGATCTCGGAGGCTTCAAAGAGGTCATCTTCCTGATCACCGGAGAGGACGTTTACGGCAAGCTCCGGTACGAGAGCGGCGTGCACAGGGTTCAGAGAGTACCCGAAACAGAGACACAGGGGAGGCTGCATACCTCGGCTGCCTCAGTCGTCGTATTGCCGGAGGCTGAGGAGGTGGATGTCGACCTTGATCCTGAGGAACTTCGTATAGACGTCTTCCGCTCATCCGGGCCGGGCGGCCAGAGCGTCAACACAACCGATTCGGCGGTTCGGATAACTCATATTCCCACCGGGCTGGTAGTCAGTTGTCAGGATGAGAAGAGCCAGCACAAGAACAAAGCGAAAGCGTTGAAAATACTCCGTTCGCGTCTGCTCGAGAGAGCACGTGAAGAACAGGCCGCCGAAGAGGCTGCTGAGAGACGGAATATGGTCGCCGGCGGGGATCGTTCGGCCAAGATCAGGACATACAATTTCCCCCAGAACAGGGTGACCGATCACCGCATCAAGCTGACCCTCTACAATCTGCAGGAGATAGTAGACGGGGATCTGGGAAAGGTGATCGATGCTGTAAGGCTGGCAGCTCGGGGCAGTGAAGAGCTGGCAGGTGAACGGAGTACTGAATGACGGCCGTTGTATCAACAGCTCTACGATATCGGCTGGAGGAAGTAGCTGAGCGACTCGCCGAGGCCGGGATGGAAGCGCCCCAGACCGAAGCAGAAGGGTTGGTAAGCGCTACACTGGATATAAAGCAGAGACATGCCCTCTACGGAGAAGATCGGGACCTCAGCCTCGAAGAAATCGAAAAGCTTGAGAGTATCGTCCAGAGACGTCTCGAAGGAGAGCCCTTACAGTACATCACAGGCGAAGCCGCCTTTCGACTCCTGACACTGAAGGTGGACCGGCGGGCTCTGATCCCCCGCCCAGAAACCGAAGGCCTTGTCGAGGTTGTACTGCAGTTGATGGGATCGAACCAGCAGGCCATCGTCCTCGATGCCGGAACCGGATGCGGGCCGATAGCGCTTTCACTGGCAATAGAATGTCCCGCCTGGACGGTGCTGGCCGCCGATGCCAGTCCGGCCGCACTCGAACTGGCTCAGGAGAACGCCGATCGCTACGATATCAGGAACATCCAGTGGTTCGAGGCCGATGTGACCAGGCTCGATTTCTGGCGCAACATGCCGCCCCTCGATCTCCTCATCAGCAATCCGCCATATGTAAAAGAGCAGGAGTGGGAAGAGCTGGCACCGGAGATAAGAGAGCATGAACCACGTGCAGCTCTGGTTGCCGGAGAGGAGGGGCTCGATGTAATACGCTCTCTCTTCGACGGAGCTTCGATGCGCATCAAACCGGGCGGGCTTCTGGCCATGGAGATCGGCGAGAATCAGGGCGATCCGATTATGTCACTGGCACGCTCCGCAGGGCTTTCTGACATAAGAGTTGCACCAGATCTGTCGGGCAGGCCGAGATACCTGATAGCCAGGCAACCCCTGGGATTGGGCTGATGGACTTATACAGGATAAGGGGGGGGAGCAGACTCGACGGCGAGGTTGAAGTCCGCGGGGCAAAAAACTCTGCACTGCCCGTTCTGATAGCAGCCCTCCTGGTGGAGGAGGGGGTCACTACAATCAGGAATGTTCCCGACCTGAAAGATATTCATACCTGCCTGAAGGTTCTCGAGCACCTGGGAGTCAAGGTCGATTTCGACCTGGATTCTTCTACGGTGCTGCTCGACGCAGGCAGGCTGAACAGTTTTGAAGCACCATATGAGCTCATGCAGCAGATGCGCGCATCATTCATGGTTATGGGACCACTGCTCGGTCGGCTCGGTAAGGCGAAGATCAGCCTTCCGGGAGGATGCGCAATCGGGCTGCGTCCGGTGGACTTGCACCGTCGTGCATTCGAGGCGATGGGTGCCGGGATAACGGATGAGAGCGGATACATGATGGCTGAGGCTTCTCCCCTGCGGGGCACAACCATCTTCTTCGATCGGCCGAGCCATACGGGAACGGAAAATGTGATCATGGGTGCAGTCCTTGCTGAAGGTACTACCACGATCGTCAACGCGGCCTGTGATCCGGAAGTGGAGGACCTTGCAAACGCACTGAATGCTGCCGGCGCAGCGATCAGCGGAGCGGGCGGCACCGAGATGACCATAGAGGGAGTTACATCTCTGCGGCCTCTGGATCATTCTGTGATGCCGGACCGGCTCGAGACAGCAACTTTCCTGATTGCCGGCGCGATCACGGGTGGACGTGTTACGGTCAGGGGAATCAGACCAGCGGATCTGGAACTTGTCCTGTCGAAGCTGGCGGAGATGGGAGTCGAAATCACCTCATCGTCCGATACCATCACAGCATCACTCGCTGAACGTCCCCGGGCCGTTTCTGTCGTAACATATCCCTATCCCGGTTTCCCGACCGATCTGCAGGCTTCCATCATGGCGCTGGCGTGTCTTGCCGATGGTACCAGTGTCATACGTGAAGCTGTATTTGAAGATCGTTTCCTGCATGTAGCTGAACTGGCCCGTCTCGGAGCAGAAATCAGAACCGTGGGTGATGAGGCGACGGTCATTGGTGTGGAAGTACTGTCGGGTGCGTCGGTGATGGCCAGTGACATAAGAGCCGGAGCTGGATTGGTGCTTGCCTGCCTTGCAGCCCGTGGTGAATCGGTCGTGAATCGTGTATATCATATCGACAGGGGTCATGAGAGACTGGAAGATCGCCTGCGTTTGCTGGGGGCTGATATCGTCAGGGAGAATAAATAGAAAGTTCTTCTTTTATTGGAATATGATAGATCGCCGGGAGATCTGTTGAACGTGAGCACGTCGTCCTTCGTCCACCTGCACAACCATAGCGAATTCAGTTTGCTGGACGGCGCCTGCCGCACCAGGGATATGGTCGTAGAGGCAAAAGCGCAGGGGATGGAGGCGCTGGCACTGACCGATCATGGATCTCTCTTCGGTACGATTGAATTCTACAAGAACGCGATCGCAGCAGGTATCAAACCGATTATCGGTTGCGAAGTCTATGTCGCTCCCGGTGACAGGAGGGATAAGCGCGCCTCTCACGGAAGTGCCTCCAGTCACCTGATACTGCTCGCACGCGATCTGAACGGTTACCGGAATCTCATGAAGCTCTCCAGCCTTGGTTATCTGGAAGGATTCTATTACAAACCCCGTGTTGACAAGGCCCTTCTGAGGGAGCACAGCAAGGGGCTGATAGCCTGCTCGGCCTGCCTGAAGGGTGAGATAGCAGTTCACAATGTCAACGGCAGGCAGGCGGAGGCGAAAAAGGCGGCCCTCGAATTCCAGGAAATCTTCGGTGAGGAGAATTTCTATCTGGAGATTCAGAATCACGATATCGAGGAAGAGAAGATCAACATAGATGCGATGATAACTCTCTCCCGCGAGCTCGGGATCCCGCTTGTGGCCACCAATGATATCCACTTCATCAAACCGGAGCATGCCGAGAGCCACGAAGTGCTGCTCTGCGTTCAGACCGGCAAGACACTCGACGATCCCGATCGAATGCATTCCAACAGTCAGCTCTTCTTCAGAACCGGGGAGGAGATGTCGAGGCTGTTTGCCGGCCTTCCCGAGGCTCTTGAGAACACCGCGAAGATCGCCAAGAGGTGCAATCTGCTGCTGGAATTCGGAGAAATGTACCTGCCGAATTACCCCCTGCCCAGAAGCCATAAGACACTCGCCAGCTACCTGAGGGAGGTGGCCTGCGAAGGAGCAAACAGGAGATATCCTACCATTTCCGGTGAAGTGGAGCGGCGACTCAACTACGAGCTGGAAATTATCGAGCAGATGGGGTTTGCCGGTTATTTCCTCATAGTCGCTGACTTCACACGGCAGGCGCGCTCTATGGGCATTCCGGTAGGTCCCGGACGGGGATCTGCCGCCGGCAGTCTGGTTTCATATTCACTCGGAATAACGAATATCGATCCGATCAAATACGATCTGCTCTTTGAGAGATTCCTCAACCCCGAGCGGATCTCCATGCCGGATATAGACATCGATTTCTGTTACGAGCGTCGCGGTGAGATCATCAGGTATGTTGTGGAGAAATACGGGGAGGAGAGTGTCGCTCAGATAATAACCTTCGGAACGATGGCCGCCAGGGCTGCGGTGCGGGATGTAGGCAGGGTGATGGGGATATCGTACAGCGAGGTTGACCGTCTGGCCAAACTGGTCCCTGAAGAGGTCGGCATAAAGCTGGAAGATGCTCTCAGACAGGAACCCGTCCTCAGGGATCTGGTGGAGTCGGAGGAGAGATACAGCAAGCTCTTCGAGCATGCCCGACTCCTGGAAGGTCTCTCAAGGCACGCCTCAACACATGCTGCAGGAGTGGTGATCACCCCGGGGCCCCTCACCGACTTCCTCCCTCTCTACAGGGGCTCAAGAGGAGAGACGACAACTCAGTACAACATGAAGCATGTGGAGGAGGTGGGACTGCTCAAGGTCGACTTCCTGGGTCTCCGCACCCTGACCGTCCTCCACGATGCGGCAGGGTTGGTCGAGAAGAGACACGGAGTTTCCCTCGACCTGGAAGACTCCTCACTGGATGATCAGGAAACCTACCAGCTGTTCAGCCGCGGTGAAACCATCGGCATATTCCAGTTTGAATCTTCGGGTATGCGCGACTACCTCCGCAAGCTCCGTCCAAGCTCCCTCGAGGACCTGATAGCAATGAACGCGCTCTACCGGCCCGGTCCCCTGGGGGCCAGAATGGTGGATGACTTCATAGACCGTAAACATGGCCGCAGGAGCATTTCGTACGATCATCCTGCGCTGGAACCGATCCTGAAATCGACCTACGGGATCATCGTCTACCAGGAACAGGTGATGCGCATCGCATCTGAGCTGGCCGGATTCACCCTGGGCGATGCCGATCTTCTGAGAAGGGCGATGGGCAAGAAGGAAGCGGAGGTGATGGAGGAACAGAGGGAACGATTCGTCTCCGGTGCGGTCAAAGGCGATATAAGTCCGGCAACAGCTGAGAGTATCTTTGAACAGATAGCCTTCTTTGCCGGTTACGGATTCAACCGGAGTCATTCGGCCGGGTATGCGCTTATCGCCTACCAGACAGGATATTTCAAAGCCCACTACCCGGCGGAATTCATGGCGGCTACCCTCTCGAGTGAGATGAGCAATTCAGACAGGGTTGTTATCCTGATAGAGGAGTGCCGCAGGCTTGGACTCCAGGTGCTCCCGCCCGATCTCAATGAGTCTGAAGAGAAGTTCACCGTAACGTCCGACGGCATAATCCGGTTCGGTCTCGGAGCGGTCAAGAATGTGGGGCATGCCGCGATAGAGGCTGTACTGGAGGCCAGAGAGAGTGGGGGCCCTTTCAACGGTCTCACCGATTTCCTGGAAAGAACCGACCTGAAGAGTGTCAACAAGCGGGTTGCCGAGAGCCTGATAGCAGCAGGAGCATGCGATGGATTCGGAGGACACAGAGCCCAGCTGATGGTCATGCTGGGCGGTGAGCTGGAGGGCGCCCAGAAACGTCAGGCCGAACGGGACAGGGGTCAGGTAAGCCTCTTCGACGCGGACAACGGCGAGGATGTATTGAAGAGCACAGAGGCGCATCCTCCAGAAGTGCCTGAGTGGGGTCTGCACGAGATGCTTTCGAGGGAGAAAGCGGCCCTCGGATTCTATGTTTCAGGCCATCCGATGGAACGCTACCGGGACGAGGTCAACGCTTTCACTACAGCCAGCCTGGGCGAACTCGATCAGTTGAAGGACAACAGTCCCGTAACCGTGGCAGGTGTGATTTCAGCCCTGACGAGGAAAACCAGGGCTAACGGCAATCCATTCGCTTTCGTTCTCCTGGAGGATTTCACCGGTTCGACAGAATCTCTTGTCTTCAGTGAACCGTATGAACAGTATTCAGAACTGCTGCGGGAAGATAATATGGTATTGTTGAAGGGGCGTCTTTCGAAGCGGGAGGGAGATACACCGAAAATCATAGCCCGGGAGTTCATGTCCCTTTCGGAAGTGCGCCGCCGCCTGACAGCGAAGATGCACATGCTCCTCGTTTCGGGAGAGGACAGTGAACTGGCGGATGACGCCTATGCAGTTCTGGAGAAGCACCCGGGTAATGTTCCAGTATATTTACATGTTGAACACGCAGAGGAAGGTCCGCCCCTGAGGCTTCGAGCCGGGCGCATCGGAGTGAATCCGGAGGGAAGTGTCATGGAGGAACTGAAAGCTATTCTAGGCGAGGAAAATGTCTGGGTCAGCGGGTAGAAATGGTTCTTTTCCGCAACCTCATCGTCAGACTTCAGGATGGCTTGTGCGGAGTACATTAAGTACACTTCCGCGCCGTCCTTTGCCTTCCTTGACTTTGCGAAAAAGCTCACATTTCTATGTCACACCTGTGAGGGTTGTTTCGTTAGGCGTGTTTCTGATGGCACTGCTTGCCGGTGGTTGCTCCTATTCCTTCAGTTCGGGGCTTCCTTCACACATAAAATCTGTCGCCGTTCCACTGCTTGCCAACGAAACAACCGAGTTCGGGGTAGCCGAGGAGATTACCGACCAGCTTGTAGCAGCTCTCGTGAAGGACGGAACTCTCCGGGTAGTGGCCGATGAGGCTGATGCCACCAGCGTGCTGCTGGGAACGGTTCGCACTTATTCGGAAGAGACCTACGGGTATACACGGGATGAGCAGGTCGACCAGCTGATCATAAGGATAGGTGTTCAGGTTAGATTTATGGACAGGGTCAGGGATGAGGTGCTCTGGGAATCTCCACAGATCTTCGGATCTGCGGTCTATGACAACAGCGGTCCCGACGCCAGGAATACGGGACTCCAGGAGGCCATGGCACTGGTGGTGGATGAAATCCTGAGCGGCATTGTAGCTGGATGGTAGGTTGAAGGTGCCGTCGCGTACCTTCAAATGCATACCGATATATCTCCTGTCGGCAGCGTTACTGCTCGGTTGTGCTGCACCTGGAACCGGTCGAGGTACAGGAGGCGAGGTGCTGGCCGGTTTCTCAGAACGAATCGAATTCGATCTCCTGCTCTCTCTTTTCAGGGTTCACAAAAGCGATGATTACCGATTGCACGTGCACCTCTCCTTTCCCCGATCGAGGCTTCAATTCCTGCGGGATGAGTCGCGCGGGGTTCCCGGATGGCGTGCTGAATATGAATGGAGCGTGATCGTCCGGGAGAGGAGAGGACTGCAAGTCGGAGGTGGTGTGTATGCTAGCGAGGTTATACTTGAGGAGGAGCATTCGGAAGATCCGGCAGAAGTCCTCAGCGATCACCAGCTCATCGACATACGACCAGGCAGATATTGGGTTGAGGTCACCCTGTCGGATCGTAATTCGATCAGGCGGGGAAGACGGGTAGAAGAGATAGATGCGTTTGCATTCCACCCCGGTCAACCGGGGTTGAGCCAGATAGAGGTACTGAAGCCCGGTGTGGCTCTGCCGACTCTGACAACCGATGATCTGAGGTTTGATCCGGAGAGCCATCTTGAGGAAGTGGAAGCATCCTCTGCCACCGATGAGGAAGCCGGGGAGATCTCGTTCCTCTTCGAGGCTTACAGTATTCAGGATGAGTGTGAGGTCGTATACCGCCTCTTTTCCAGCGGCGAGGAACTTCGCAGCAGAAGGCGGGACCTTCCGTCCGGCAGCAGCATCGTGGTGCGCGATACGCTGAACACCGGTGTTCTGGAAGACGGCAGATACACGCTGGAAATTTCGATAGAGGGTCTTGGAGCGACCTCGCTGAGGGAAGAGAGGGCGGTCAGGATCAGACGTCCGCTACTGGCACGCGGCGACGATCTGGAGGAAACCCTGACTCAGATGAGTCTCTATGCATCTGAAGAGACAGTTGAAATTTTTCGTGGACTGCCCCGGTCTCTTCGACGGGCATTCCTGGATAGTCTCTGGAAGTCAAAAGATCCGACACCTTCGACCGACCAGAATGAAGTACTGATCGAATTCAACCGGCGTCTTCGCCATGCCGATGACAGGTGGCGCTTGGGTCCCCTTCGCGGGTGGGAGGTGGAGATTGGAAGGATCTATATCGCCTATGGCGGGCCGGACGAAATTGTAGATGAGAGAGCAGTCAGGACTGCACGCAGTCCTCTCGACCAGGATCAGCAGGTCACGCTCAGGAAATGGATTTACAGAGACCCACCGGTAACATTTGTTTTCGAGTACCAGCAGGGAAGGGGGTGGGTTCTGCTGCGTGACGTCTCCTCGCCGATTCCACCGGTTTCGGAGATAGAGGATTCACATAATTACGATGGATAAAGGAGCCTGAAATCGATGGGTTACACACCTGAAGATGTCCTCGGTATAGTGGAAGAGAATTCTGTCGAACTGATCGACCTGAAATTCATGGATTTCCCGGGTCTCTGGCAGCATTTCACTGTGCCTGCAGACAAGCTCACGCTTGAAGCCTTCGAAGAGGGATTCGGTTTCGATGGCTCCAGTATGAGGGGCTGGCAGAAAATTTTCGAGAGCGACATGCTGGTGATCCCCGACCCCGATACGGCGATCCTCGATCCATTCTATGACATCACTACCGTCAGCCTGATCTGCGATATATACGATCCGGTGACCAAGGAAAGGTACGCACGCTGTCCCCGGTACATTGCATCGAAAGCGGAAACGTACCTGAAGAGTACGGGTATTGCAGAAACCGCCTACTTTGGACCTGAGGCAGAATTCTTTCTCCTGGACGATGTCAGGTTTGATTCGAAACAGCACCAGGCTTTCTACAGGATAGACAGCAAGGAGGGGAACTGGAATTCGGGCCGACGTGAAGATCCGAATCTTGGATATAAGCCGCGGTTCTCCGAAGGGTATTTCCCCGTACCACCCCACGACAGCATGGCGGATATCAGGAACGAGATGGTCCAATTGATAGGATCACTCGGAGCGGAAGTTGAAGCAGCTCACCACGAAGTGGCAACAGGAGGGCAGATGGAGATCGATCTGCGCTACAGCTCCCTTCTGCAGATCGCTGATAAGGTGATGTATTACAAGTATGTGGTGAAGAATGTGGCCCGCAGGCACAACAAGACAGCCACGTTCATGCCGAAACCGCTCATGGGAGACAATGGAAGCGGTATGCACGTTCACGTCAGTCTATGGAACGGAGATACACCACTCTTCTACGGGGAGAACTATGCGAATCTCAGTGATCTCGCTCTCAACTTTATCGGAGGTCTTCTGCAGCATGCGGGGGCTCTGATAGCTCTGACCAATCCTACAACCAATTCGTTCAGGAGGCTGGTACCGGGTTTTGAGGCGCCGGTCAATCTGGCCTACAGCCAGAGGAATCGCTCTGCCGCCATCCGGATACCTGTCTACAGCCGGGTGCCTCAGAGCAAGCGGATAGAATTCCGCTGCCCCGATCCGTCGTGCAATCCCTATCTGGCCTTCACTGCGATATTGATGGCCGGGCTCGATGGCATTCAGAACAAGACCGATCCCGGTGAACCTCTCGACAAGGACATCTACGATCTGCCTCCGGAGGAACTAGCCATGGTGCCGGCAGCCCCCGCCAGTCTGGAAGAGGCCCTGCAGAACCTGCGTGATGATCACGAGTTTCTCCTGAAGGGAAACGTCTTCACCGAAGATGTCATAAACGCCTGGATAGACTACAAGATGAGCAATGATGTATATGAGATGAGACTCAGGCCGCACCCCTACGAATTCAACCTCTATTTCGACGTGTGAGCCGGGACAGGAAAAAATCGGCTGACGATTTTCGGGCCCGGTTCGAAGAGGACCGGGCTCGTCTTGTTAAGAGGCATCGCCAGGGTGAGGGAGGTGGAGTCGTGGTGCGCGCCTACCGGCGTCTGGTCGATGCAGCAATACGTAAAATCTGCACCGATATGCTGGAGGGAGCGCAGGAACTGGCAGTCATAGCCACCGGTGGTTATGGACGGGGAGAACTGGCATTTGCCTCGGATATCGATATTCAGGTTCTCTGCCGTGGAAGTGGATCTCAATCCGAGGTGGTCCGGTTCATCCAGAGACTGTGGGATCTTGGCTGGGAGATAGGACACCAGGTTGTCAATCTGGAGGAGGCAATCGAACTCGCCTCACGCGACAGGGAGACCCTCACAGCATATCTGGAACTGAGGACCATCTGGGGAGATGAATCATTTGCACATGAGCTTGACCGGGAGGTCCGCTGCACCCTTCTTCAACCGAAACTCGAGGAGTACCTGACCGGCAAAGTGGCAGAGCTGGAGCGGCGGCACGCCGAAGCTGGTGATACTGTCTATCTCTCCGAACCGGATGTCAAACACAGCCCGGGAGGTCTGAGAGATCTTCATACGCTCCTCTGGCTGAGCAACGCAGCCGGTGGCAGCAGGAGCTGGCGTGCCTATCTGACCCAGTTGAACCTGAACCCGGAACAGTACCAGCGGATCCAGGTTGCCTACGATCTGACCTGGAGAGTGCGCAACGCCCTCCATCTGCTGAAAGGGAGACCGTGGGACAGGCTCGACCACCGTTCACAGTCTGTGATTGCAGAAGAACTGGGGTACTCAGGAGACAGCAATCGTCTGCCGGTCGAGCAGTTCATGCACGATTTCTATAGATGCAGCAGAAACATTTATACCTTCACCCGTCTGCAGCTGGCAGCGGGCGGCTGGATGCCTAAGATCGAAAGTCCGACCATGCTGGCTGTTCTGAAACAGGAGGGGGATGAGGCTGAGAGCTGGGATCCAGGTGAGCTGGTTTCGAATCCGCTGGCAGTGCTGGAGAGATTCAGGTCTCTGGCAGGAAACAGATCCTCGGTAAGCGCAGAAACGGCGGCGTATCTTTACGAGCATGGCCACAGGCTCGGAGTTGCCGCGAGGAAGAATCGAAACCATGGCCGCCTCATGCTGGAGCTGCTGGAAGGGCGGAATGCAGCATGGGGATTGAAAGCGATGCACCAGCTCGATGTGCTGGGAGGCGTCATGCCCGAGTTCGAGAGACTGACGGCCCTTGTTCAATTCGATCCATACCATCACTATACAACTGACGAGCACACCATGCGGATGCTCGATGCCCTTGAAGCTCTGCTCAACGGTGGAGAGAGGTCAGTAGAACTGGGTGTGGTGCGGCAGATATCAGAAGTGCTCGAACATCTTTCTGTTGAGAAATGGTACCCCGCCCGGTCTGATATCGCTGTGATCAGGCTGGCCATACTGCTGCACGATGTCGGCAAGGGCACCGGTGGAGGCGGTCATGCTGAAAGGGGTGCAAGAGTGGCACGCAACGTCGGGAATCGGCTGAAGATGGATCCCGATTCTCTTTCAGACACAGTTTTTCTTGTTCGCCATCACCTCCTGCTCAGCTCGGTGGCCCAGCGAAGGGATATCACCGAGGAGTTACTGCTGAAACGCCTCCAGCGCCTGATCCGCACACCCGCACGACTGCACATGCTGATACTGTTGACCGTTGCAGATCTGGCCGCATTGAATCCTACGGCACTGACTCCATGGAAGTGCAGGCTGCTGGCCGATCTGGTGAACAGCCTTGAAAGACTCATGGCAGGTGAACGACCGTGGCTGGCTGCTGATGTCGTCGATCTGAATCTGGATGAACTTGGTGATGAAGCCAGAAGGGATGTCATTTCATTACTGAAGTCGATGCCCTCAGAATACGGTCGAGACCTCGAGCTGGCGGAACTTGAAGCCGACACTCTTCTCTTTAAAGCTTTCATTAAGGAGGAGAAGAAACCGGGAGCCGCCGTCGCCGCTTTCGAACACGGCAGAGAGACTTCCAGGTTCACACTTGTAACAGAAGACAGGGAGAGGCTTCTGAGCATGGTATGCGGACTGCTGGCGGCCAATGACATTACGATCCACCAGGCCCGGATCTTTACCCGACTCGACAATGTGGTATTCGACAGGTTCACAGTCGCCGATGCAGACGGGGGAGGGCACCTGAAGGAGGATCAGGTCGTGAGCGTAATGAAAGACCTGAGAGGTGCGCTTGCCGGCAGTGTGGATGTTGACGGCATGTTGAAGGCACACAGGCGGAGATGGAGTCTGCGTGATCGCCCGCGAATGGAATACCCGGTATCGGTCATCCACGATCTCTCGGCATCCCGTAGATATACGGTTATCGAAATAAGGGCTCACGACCACGTCGGGCTGCTTCACGACATTGCAGCGGTAATGGCAGAAGTGGGAGTTTCGATACATCAGGCTTTCATCAGTACGGAGGGCGAGAGGGCTGTGGATGCTTTCTACGTTACAGATCCCCTCGGCGCACCTCTCGACTCTGAATCATGTAAACTGCTTATTGAGAGACTTGAGCGATTGCTTACTGACGGCTGACAGTAAACATGCTCTCGTAGATCGCCCTGATTCGGGCCGTATCCTCCCTGATTGCTGCAGCCGTTATTCCCTTCAGTGAGAGCGGATGATCACCTTCGGCCCAGCTTGTCGGAAGCAGGGTGACATCTCTGCCGTAGAAAAGCTGCAAACCGACCTGGATTTCTCTCAGTTTCAGATACATCCCGGAGAGCAGTTTGCCGTCATCAATCGATAATGTGCCATCAGCAACCAGGGAAGGGATCAGGTCGGGGATATTGGCCGATCGAGGTTTTGAACGGTCCCACCGATCGAGAGTCAGCCCCAGCACGAGATACTCAATATCGGCCAGACTTCCAGGTGACCGTTTCACATCGAATGCTCCATCATCTTCCCGCAGCGAACCGAATTCCCTCGACACCTCCTCTTCCTGGCTCCTGCGCACCTTATGGAGGCTCTCCAGCGTGTCACTATCGAGACGAAAATTCTCGATCCACGCTTCGATCACATTCTCTGCCCGGTTGAGAAGCGATTTCCTGCCGTAAAAAGGGCTGATTCGGCTCAGGGCCAGGGCTTCCCAGGGTGAAGCTCTCTCTTTCAGATAGACCCTCAGATACTCGGCGTCCACACTGGTTGGAGCCGAGCGCCCCTCTGGTCTGAGCCGCATATCCACCGGGTAGGGTCCTCCTGGAGGAGAGAGCAGGCCGGCAACACGCGCGGCAAGGGTCTGTATGTCTGCGCCAGATCCCTCCTCGTGCACGAATAGAAGATCTGCATCCGAAGCGAAGGTCATATAACCGGCCGAAAGAGTTCCGAGACTGAACACACCCGCCCGCGGGGGAGTTACGAAACCGTCGAGATGCACGCCCATGAAACATCTGATGAGATCTCTGGCCAGACTGCCCAGGTTCCTCAACATCTCCTCCAGCGTGATCTCTTCCATCAGGTAGGCGAGACCTGATGCCAGGAATTCCCTGGTTCTCATCGATTCCAGATCTTTGACAAGAGCACGGCCTGACTCAGCACTGTGGCGGAGGTGGCGTAATCTCCGGCACCTCTCTCTTCTTCCCGTGGATGCCTCAGCGGCACCGGCGCTGAAAAGCCGCTCGAAATGCTCCGGATGTCTCAGAAGCAGATCGGTAAGCAATCCGCCGGATGCACACAGTGTCAGTAAAGCCTTTCTGAGAGGTGCTTCTCTGGCCAGCAGGCCGGCATAGGCGCCCGGGCTGCCAAGGCGACGAAGGATCGCTTCGAGATTGTTTATGGCTCTGTCAGGGGAACCTGTGGCAACTGCGTCCTCGAGCAGCAGGGGGAGAAGTCCCACGAAGGATGCCCATGCATTCCTGCCGCTTGCGCGTATGCCCGAACCGGCTGCCAGCAGTATCCTGTGGGTCTGCTCCGGCTGACTGAATCCTCTCTCCCTCAATCTTCGGGTTGCCTCCTCACCTGCGGGTGTAAGATTGAGGAGAGATTCGACCGGTTGTCCCGCTGCCTCGTCACCGATCCCGGGCAGCAGGGTATTGAGGGTATTCAGCACCCTTTCTCTGTGGCTGTTATAGGTTCCGAGCATCCCCTCTTCGTCATCGAATCCCATCAATCGTGCAATGGCTCTTCGCTGCGATTCACTCTCAGGCAGAGTGAAAGTCTGCCGTTCCTCCTGCATCTGCAGATAGTGCTCGAACCTTCTGAAAAAGAGATAGGCACTCCTGAGATCAGAGGCTTCGCGGTCCGGTATAAGACCCGTTCGGTTCAGTTTTTCAAGTCCTGAAAGGGTGGCGGGATCTCTGATTTCGGGGCGCCGACCACCGTAGAGGAGCTGAATCACCTGGATGACGAACTCCACATCCCTGATCGCTCCCGGCGCCAGCTTGACGTGGTCGACGGCCAGAGAATCTCCCTCGCGCGCCCTCCGTTCGCGGCGCAGGCGATGAGCTTCTTCGCCTGGATCTCTATCAGAATGGGTCGGATAAATGAATGGCTGCAGAATGCTCAGGAGAATTGAGCCTCCCTCTATGTCTCCGGCACAGATCCGGGACTTAACAAGCATCTGGCGTTCCCAGGGGGCACCCTGCGCGGCATAGTATGATTCCATCCAGCGCATGCTTCTGATCAGAGGCGCACGATCACCTCCGGGGCGCAGTCGGAGATCGACCCTGTAGAGGCTCCCTTCAGGTGAATAGAAGGTCAGGGCATCTACAACTTTCTCTACCGCCTGCGTAGCAGCGGGCAGGATTGACAACAGGTCGGGTGAGTCGGTCAGCGGAAGTGCAAATATCAGGTCTATGTCACTGGAGAAATTGAGCTCCCTGCCCCCCAGTTTGCCGAGTGCCATGATTGTCGGAAGGGGTGTTTTCTCGGGCCAGACAAGCTCAATAGTTCTCTCGAGAATTCTGTCGGCCAGGTCGGAGAGGGCTGTGAACTCCTCTTCGATCGATGAATACCCCAGTGATGCCCTGGCGCACATCCGGACAAGTTCCCGACGCTTGATGAGATTCAGTTCACCTGAAAGAGACTCCTTCCAGCCAGTTCGGTCAGTGGGGGGGAGGGTTATCTCTGAAACTCCTTCGATGGAAGATTTCTCAGCTTCACTCTCACGAAAGAGCCACGATATCAGGTTGGGAGAATGAGCCAGCTGATCACTCAGGAAAGAACTGGTTCCAAGCACAATCAGCAGTTCGCAGATCTCTTCAGGGCCCTTTATCAACGATTCAACTTCAGACTCTCCTGTTATTCTGTTGAGCGATTTGATCGCCAGGTCTGGATCGGGAGTGAATGGGATGGCTCTGGAGAGATACTGTTCGTTTTCGATCCAGAAGCGGCCATTTGGTCGGGCGCCAAGTTCCTTCAGGTTTTCCGCGAATTGGACCGGGGCGAGTACACCTGATTGACTGAGCGCCGTCAGATCACCGGATGGTTGATCTCCGGGATCGAGCCAGTCCAGAAGGGATGGCAGAGGCGGCCGGTTACCTGAAGATCTCATAAGACGCCAGTATAGAACAGCACTATGAAGACTGGAAGTGCTTGCTGATGTCATCGGCTCAACGTAGACTCACCTGCAGACATAATCACCCGAACCGGACCGTGGAGCAGTGTCGGAATGAAGCGGATTGAAGCTGTCATAAAACCATTCAAGCTGGATGAAGTTCGCGAGGCTCTCATGAAGATAGGACTCCGCGGCATGACGATAACCGAGGTCCGGGGTTTCGGCAGGCAGCGCGGCCACACCGAATTGTATCGTGGCAGCGAATACCAGATTGACCTTCTGCCGAAGGTAAAGGTTGAGGTGGTTGTGGAGGAGGAAGTTATGGAAGAGGCTGTGGAGGCTATCATAGAGGCTGCCTATACAGGTGAGATCGGGGACGGGAAGATCTTCATTATACCGGTTGATGATGTTATGCGGATCAGAACCAGCGAGCGCGGCGAAACAGCCATTTAGTGTCTTCTCTACGTTTTATTGAAGGATTCCTCTTAACGTGAGGCCTCAAGCTGTGTTAATTTCGCAAAGGCTGATGCTTGAGGGTGTGACAAGATAGCTGACTAACCCCTACCCATTCTACGTTTCTACCCGGCGTAGACGAATTGGAACAGGTTGATATGGCTCAGACTCTGGCTGTCCTGGCTTCAGGCGGTGGCACCAATTTTCAGGCGATTCTGGATGCGATTGCCGATGGCCGCCTCGATTCGGAAGTAGTACTGGTAGCCGGCAACAAGGAGGATGCCGGCGCACTCGAGCGCGGAAGGAAGGAGGGCATCAGGGCTGAATGGGTGCCACCCGGCGATGATTACAATGATCGTTTTCACTCGTTGCTCGAAGAGGTCGATCCTGACCTGCTCGTACTTGCAGGATACCTGAAACTGATCGCGGCCCGGACGGTCCAGAGGTGGGAAGGAAGGATATTGAATATCCACCCGGCGCTGCTGCCTGCTTTTGGAGGGAAAGGAATGTATGGTATACACGTTCATGAAGCAGTACTGAAGCGTGGGGTGAAGGTAACAGGTGTAACAGTACACGTGGTTGATGAGGTTTACGACAGGGGACCGATTGTTGCACAGAGGGTTGTTCCTGTTCTGGATGGTGATACTCCGGAAGTGCTTCAGAAGAGGGTTCTTGAACGCGAGCACGAACTCTATCCTCAGGTTCTACAGTGGTTTGCTGAGGGAAAGATCGAGATAGAGGATTATATAGTATCAGGTGCTGACCCGGATCCCACACTTCAACATTGACCGGAGCAGGTTTGAAATGACGAATTCCACTGATAGAGTTCATGTCGGTCTTGCATTGATCAGCGTTTCAGACAAGGAGGGGGTTGTAGAGTTCGCTGGCGGCCTGGCCGAACTGGGTGTGGAGCTTCTCTCAACCGGCGGTACCCGAAAAGCTCTGGAGGAGGCTGGCCTGACGGTGATCGATGTGGCCGATTATACAGGTTCAGGTGAGATGATGGATGGCAGGGTCAAGACACTGCATCCCAAACTGCACGCCGGCCTGCTTGCCCGACGTGACAACGAGAATGATATGGCAGAGCTGGAGGAGAAAGGGTGGGGAACGATCGATCTTGTGGCAGTCAATCTGTATCCGTTCGAAGAGAAAGCTGTTGCCGGCGGTCTCGACATCGATGAAGCCTCAGCGTTTATCGATATAGGCGGTCCGACCATGCTCAGATCTGCGGCGAAAAACCACAGGGGAGTTGTGGTAGTAACCGATCCTTCATTTTACTCAGAGGTGCTCGAGGCGCTCAGAGCTGGCGAGGAACCATCTGTACCGCTCGATCTGAGCCGGAAGCTGGCTGCAGAGGTGTTCAGGCGGACAGCAGCCTATGATCAGGCGATTTCCTCCTATCTGCACATTCTGACAGGGCCTGATACAGAGGAGGAGAGCGGGGATTCACCATTTGGAGAGATTCTGCAGCCGGTGCTGGAGCGTGTAGATGTGCTGAGATATGGTGAAAATCCCCATCAGAGGGCGGCGTTCTACCGTGATCCGGTACGGGTGGGCCCCAACCTGGCAGATGCAGAACAGCTGGGGGGCAAACAGCTGTCATTCAACAACATAATCGATCTTGAATCGGCCCTCGGGATCCCGCTCGAATTTGAGGCTCCTGCCTGTGCGTTGATCAAACATACCAATCCGTGTGGTGCGGGTACTGGAGTGGATCTTCTGGAGGCATATGAAAACGCCCTGGCCACAGATCCGGTATCCGCCTTCGGAGGTCTGGCGGGTTTCAACCGGAAGGTCGATGCTCATCTTGCCGGAAAACTCGTGGAGAGATTCTGGGAAGCGGTCATAGCACCTGGATTCAGCGACGATGCGCTTGAGACACTCGGGACGAAGAAGAATCTGAGGATACTGCGCTACGACGGGAACACCAGACGCGATCTTGGAGGTGCATTTGATTATAAGAGGGTGTATGGTGGGCTGCTCGTTCAGGAGATCGACGACGGCTGGGTTCCGATGAGGGAAGCCACGGTTGTGACAAAGAGAGAGCCTGCGGAGGAGGAGTTAACGGCACTCGAGTTCGGCTGGCGGATAGTCAAATGGGTCAAGTCGAATGCAATAGTGTATACAGCCGCCGACCGTACGCTCGGGATAGGGGCCGGACAGATGAGTCGTGTGGACAGCGCGCAACTGGCTGTCAGGAAAGCCGAAAATGCCGGGCTCTCTCTTGAGGGTTGTGCAATGGCCTCCGATGCCTTCTTTCCTTTCCGCGATGGTATCGATGCCGCGGCGGAAGCTGGAGTGAGAGCTATCGTCGAACCGGGCGGATCTATAAGGGATGAAGAGGTGATTGAGGCGGCAGATGAGCACGACATAGCGATGATCTTTACAGGCATGCGTCACTTCCGCCATTAGTGCTTTTATGGCGGAGACATTGATTCAACCAGTGCAGGAGCAGAATAAGTGAGCTTCCACTTCCGAGAATTCTTTGCGAATGATGTGGGTATCGATCTGGGTACTGCGAACACCCTGGTCTATGTGCGCGGCAAGGGGATCGTCGTCAACGAACCATCAATTGTTGCTGTTGATCGCAATACTCAGCAGGTTCTGGCGATCGGAAATGAAGCCAAGGAAATGGTGGGCCGGACTCCGGATGATGTTGTAACCATTCGCCCGCTGAAGGACGGTGTCATCGCCGATTTCGAAAAGACGGAGGATATGCTCAGGGCCTTCATACGGAAAGTTCAGAGCAACCGTCTTTTCGGCAGACCTAGAATCGTTATCTGCGTTCCCTCAGGCATCACGGAAGTTGAAAAGCGCGCGGTCCGCGATTCTGCCGAGTCGGCCGGTGCCAGGGAGGTCTTCCTGATCGCCGAGCCCATGGCTGCCGCAATCGGGATAGGTTTACCCGTGGAATTGCCGGTGGGGAATATGGTTATTGATATTGGGGGTGGTACGTGCGAGATAGCAGTGATCGCGCTGGCGGGAATCGTCACCTCCACAAGTATCAGGGTTGGCGGTGATGAAATGGACCGGGCGATAGTCCAGTTCCTGAAGAAGAAATACAACCTGCTGATCGGAGAGAGAACCGCCGAACAGATCAAGATAGAGGTCGCTTCAGCCGTCGAAATTGAGCCGGAACTTGAAACGAGGGTGAAGGGGCGAGACCTGGTCGGTGGGATTCCGAAGACCATCGTGTTGTCCAGCACAGAAGTGCGGGTGGCCCTCTCTGAACCCATATCTGCAATTGTGGATGCCGTTCGAATAAGCCTGGAACGCACTCCTCCGGAGCTGGCTGCAGATATTCTGGATCGTGGAATAATCCTGAGTGGGGGTGGCAGTTTGCTCAGGGGATTCGACCAGCGCCTGCGTGAAGAGACAAACCTGCCGATAAACCTTGTGGAAGATCCACTCACCTGTGTGGTGCGCGGGACGGGGAAGGTTCTGGAGAATCTGCAGGATTACACGAAGATGCTTTTGACCGGTAAACGAGTGTGAGGGCCGGTTGCTGAAGTGGGAGTCCTGAATTGCCGCGTATCCGTAGATTTGCCCGCAACCGGAGAGATGAATTTCTACTGGTGATCCTGCTGATGGCAGGTGCCCTCCTTTCCGGCCTTCCCCGCCCTGAAACTGCACGATACATTCATGACCTGTTCGCACGTGTCAACGGCGTCTTCCTGAACACGTTCGACTGGGCATTCGAACTGGATGACCTCCACAGGGAGAATATCGTCCTGCGCCGGCAGGTTGCCGAATTAAGCCTGCAGGTTTCACAGCTGCAGGAATCTTACCGCCAGAACGAGAGATTGCGACAACTGCTCAACTTCGAACAACAGAGAAGGGCAGAGGTGCTGACCGGAGCGGAAGTGATCGCAAGAGGTGATGGTCGTCTGCAGTTCACCGTGACGATTCTGGCGGGCAGTTCGGAGGGGCTGGAGAAGAACCAGGCAGTGGCTACGGCAGATGGTCTGATCGGAAGAATAGATCATATGCCCGGCCCGAGAACCGCCGTTGTAAGCCTGCTCAACGATCCTGCAAATGCTGTGGCCGCAGTAGTTGAGAGGAGTAGGGAAATGGGCATCTTCCAGTTTGTGGAGGGTGAGGGGCGTCTTCTCTACGTGCTTCAGACAGCCGATATTGAAGTAGGGGATGTGGTGCTGACGAGCGGATTGGGCGGCGTCTATCCGGCGGGACTGGTCATAGGAAGGATTGTCGCGACACGCAATGATCCCGAAGAAGTAACCATGAGCGTAACCGTTCAGCTCTCTGCTTCTCTGGACAGACTGGAAGAAGTCTTCATACTTCGATAGCAGGAGGGTGCGGTGAACCGGCTCTTTCGATATATCTTCTTCGGTATCTGCACCGTTGTACTCCAGACAATTCTGGTACCATCTCTTTCCATATTCGGGCAACGCCCCGATCTGGTGGTGATCTTCGCCGTGATTGTCGGGGCCTTTGAAGGTTCCAGCCGGGGCAGCATAGCGGGATTTCTGGCAGGTCTTGCCGTGGATCTCTACCACCCTCCGACTATGGGTGCAGGGGCGATGGCAGGTACTCTGGCAGGTTATCTGGGAGGAAGGGCGCAGGTATTCCTCGACCTCGATCTCTGGCTCAATCAGGGTGTAGCGTTCGCATCAGCCACCATTGCACATCATGCCCTCTATTCGATTGTGATATCGCTGCAGGGAAAAGGGAATCTCCTGCTGCTCTTTGCTGAAAGAGCATTCGGAGGCGCTCTCTACACCGCATTGATCGGAGCAGGATGCCTCACTGTTGCAGGATTCGTACGAGGGAGGAAACACGTAGTTGACCGACGCTGAACTGCTGGCACGCAGATGGAGAGCGAACGTTCTCTTCGCAGGGTATGGAGCGGTCCTCCTCTTCCTGCTCCTTCGCGTCTGGCAGCTGCAGGTGGCAAGACACGAGGTCTTCCTTCAGCTGAGTGACCAGAACAGGCTGAGACCTGTCGTGGAACAGCCCATAAGAGGACGGATCTACGACAGGAACGGACTGATCATTGTGGATAACCGTCCCTCCTGGACCGTTACGATCATGCCTCCGACCACCGTAAGCAGTGACTCCATTATCAGCGAGATCGCCACTATTCTGGGTATGAGTGCTGAAGAGATCGTAGATCGCCTGCGCGACCGGAAGGGCCATCAGTACACGCCCGTTCCCATAAAGCGCGATGTATCCTTCGAGGTTGTTGCAAGGATAAAGGAACGTGGTCACGATCTGCCATATGTCGGGATCCAGATGGAACCGAGACGTCGGTATCCGTATGGGGTGCTCGCCTCTCATGCCCTTGGATATCTGCGGGAGATCGATGAGGCGCAACTGTCTGAAAGCCAGCGACTCGGGGAGGATTACCTCTTCGGAGATCTGGTCGGCAAGGATGGGGTTGAACGTGCCTTCGAACAGGTGCTCCGGGGCCGGAAGGGGATCAGATATATAGAAGTTGACGCGAGGGGGCGTACGGTGCGTGAAACGAGGGAGAGGGAGCCCGATCCGCCCGTTCCTGGCAGGCATCTGATCACAACACTCGACATAGAACTGCAGGGTGTGGCTGAATCGGCATTTCACGATACGGCAAGAGGGGCCGTCGTGGCGATGGATCCGCGCGATGGAGCGCTGCTGGTCATGGCAAGTCTGCCCAGATTCGATCCCCTGGATTTCAGCGGTGTTCTCGACGCGGCAACCTGGGACAGCCTGAACAGCGACGAAAGGAAACCCCTGCTCAACAGGGCGATAACCGGTCTCTATCCACCTGCCTCCACTTTCAAACTTGTGTCGGCCGCAGCAGGCCTGCAGAACGGGGTTATGGACGCAACCACACATTTCGATCCGTGTGTGCCGGGTGGGTGGAGGTTGGGTATACGCTATTTCCGCTGCTGGAATGAATTACACGGAGCCCTGAATGTTGTGGAGGCAATGGAGCGGTCATGCGATGTGTTCTTCTACCAGGTCGGCGTGAAAACCGGATTGAGTGATTTGCACAGGATGGCGACTTCCTTCGGCCTTGGCATGCGGACCGGTCTCGATCTTCCGGGGGAGGCGGTGGGCATTGTTCCGGACGCGGAATATTACAACCGAACAATTGGTTCGGGAGAATGGATAGAGGAGGGGCAGGTGATCAACCTGGCAATCGGGCAGGGAGAGATGCTGGCTACTCCGCTGCAGGTTGCAGTGATGACCTCGATTGTTGCGAACGGAGGGCTCAGAGTTACTCCCTATCTGGTCGATTACACATTTACCGGCGGCAGTGAAACCAGACAGCTCTCGCCCAGACCCCGTCCCGTAGAGATCGAAGATGTTACGATGGAAAACCTGGAGCTGATCAGGGAGGGGATGATCCGGGTTGTAAATGGTGAAAATGGAACCGCCCGTCATGTGGCCTTGAGGGTACCGGGTGTCGTGGTGGCCGGAAAATCCGGTACCGGCCAGAATCCGCACGGTGAGGATCATGCATGGTTCACGGCCTTCGCTCCCGCAGATGATCCCGAAATTGTGGTGACAGTAGTGGTGGAGAACGGGGGGGGTGGCAGCGCGGTTGCCGCACCTATCGCAGCCGAAGTGCTGCGTGCCTATTTCAGAAATCGTTCCGGCAGAGACAAGTCCGCCACTCCATCAGCAGGGCCGTCACGATGATCGGCCGGCAGCGGCTTTCGCGCATTCTGATAAGGGATTTCGATTACCGTCTCTTCTTGTGCGTGATCGGGCTTGTTGTCATCGGGATATTCTTTGTCTATTCAGCCACAGTCGAAAATGTCCAGGTAACCGCTCCCCTGCACACCCGTCAGATCATGTGGGCGGTAATAGGCTTTGCTGTTCTGTTGGCAGCGATCCGACTGCCGCTGCAGTTCTACTTCAGCACATCATATATGCTGTACGGGATCGCGATGCTTATGCTCGTCGGCGTACTCATCGTCGGTGGAGGAGGTGCGGAGCGGTGGTTTAACCTGGGTAGTGGAATACGTATGCAGCCGAGCGAACCGGCCAAGGTGTTCATGGTACTGGCGCTCGCACGGTTTCTCTCCGGACACAATGTCAACTTCCACAGAGCAAGGGATTTCCTGATTCCCCTCGGTCTGGCGGGTCTCCCCATGCTGCTTGTTGTTCGTCAGCCGGACCTGGGAACGGCCATGGTATTCCCCGCGGTGCTGCTGCCGGTCCTCTTCTGGAGAGGAGTGCCGATCTGGGTCATCTTTCTCATATGCAGTCCGATATTGAGCATCGTAACCGCCTTCTCTCCGGTCACGTGGGGGGTGGCGCTGATCGCGGTGGGAGTGGTTGTCTGGAAGAGCCGGCTTCGGAGGGACCTGGCACTGCTTGTGGTGATTCTGAATGTAGTGCTGGGTGCTGTTACTCCTGCGGTGTGGCAGAATCTACACGAGTACCAGCGTCAGCGGATATTGACATTCATCGATCCCCAGCAGGATCCGCTCGGAGCCGGTTATCATATCATACAGTCGAAGGTCGCCGTTGGATCGGGAGGATTGGTGGGCAAGGGTTACCTTCAGGGAACGCAGACAAAGCTGAACTTCCTGCCTGAACAGCACACGGATTTCGTGTTCAGTGTAGTAGCAGAGGAGACCGGTCTGGCAGGCGCTCTGATTGTGCTGCTGCTGTTCATGGGTGTGCTTCACCGGAGCCTGAGGGCGGCTGTGGAGGTTAAGAATTCCTTTGCCGGGCTCGTCATTATCGGAGGGTCGGCAATCATCTTCACTCACGTCGTAGTAAATATCGGAATGGCTCTGGGGCTTCTGCCCATAACGGGCCTGCCCCTGCCATTCATCAGTTACGGTGGATCTCACCAGGTATCGATGATGATGCTGATCGGCATTATTCTGGGATTGAGGATGCGCTGGATGGAGTATTGAGGCAGGCCCAGTGCTTCCTGAATTGATAAAAGTAGGGCCGTTTGTCTTGCGCAGTTATGGAGTGCTGATGGCCGCCGGATTCGGGTTCGGTACCTGGTGGTTCATCAGACGGGGAAGGGCTAGATCGATTGAGCCCGCCCGAATACTCGATCTGGCGATAATAGTACTGGTTGCAGGCCTTGTCGGGGCGCGACTCCTCTATGTCGCCACTCACTGGTACGAATTCTCAGAAGAGCTGTGGCGTATATTCTGGCCGGTTCAGCCGGGAGGGGTTGTCGGGATACACGGTCTTGTTTTCTACGGAGGTGTTTTGACCGCCGTGCCGGTGGCAGCGATGGTGGTACGGAGGTGGCAGCTCTCTCCACTCAATGTGCTGGATGCAGCTGCTCCATCATTGGCACTGGGGAGTGCGATCGGACGGATGGGCTGCTTTCTGAACGGCTGCTGTTTCGGGGTCCCCACTGATGGTCCTCTCGGAATCATATTTCCGCCAGGTTCTATGGCAGGCACGACCTACCCCGGCATACCGCTTCATCCGGTCCAGCTCTACATGGTTGCAGATAATCTGCTGATAGTGGCATTCCTGTTGTGGATCGAGCGCAGGTGGGCGAGATTTGACGGTGTGGTAATTGGTGCCTATTTTGTTCTGACCGGTCTGATGCGTGGTTATGAAGATCTCCTGAGATACTACGAGGGTAGTATGCAGCTGCTGGCTGTGGATGGGGTCGTGGTGACGGTGAACCACATGATCGGAATTGTTATGGCAGCCGGTGGTGTACTGCTGATCGTCAGATCACGATCTCGCAGGTCTGATTAGCTGGTATTCATCCGGATACTATCAGGGAAAGAGGATGGTTCCATGGTCAGAAGTATGACCGGTTTCGGCAGGGGTACGGCATCTGACACCAGATTCGATACGGTGGTTGAGATACATTCGGTCAACAGTCGTTTTCTGGATATTGTGGTTCGCGGGGGGAGGGATGTGATGCAGCTGGAGCAGCGTATCAGGGAGTATCTCCGGCAGCATCTGGAACGCGGTCGGATAGTAGTGTCTGTAGATGTCGAGGGTGCCCGGGAGGGAGAGCCGGTTGTAGACATCGAGAAGGCGAATGCCTATCTGGAGATCCTTAACACTCTTAAGGAGCGGTTCGATCTGAGTGGCGAACCAGATCTGGCATTGCTCTCCGGTTTCCGTGATGTAATCTCCTCGAGTGCCGCCGAAGGGGCGGGAGAGGAATTGTGGGACACCATACAACCCGCTCTTGAAGAAGCGGTGCAGGCGCTGATGGTGATGCGTCAGAGGGAAGGAACCGCGCTCGAGGAGGACATGGGCGCCAGGCTTGAGGCGATAGAGAATGAGCTGGCAGAAATCGAGAAGCTGGCCCCTGAGCGCAGTAAAGTGTACGCTGAACGGTTGCGGAATCGGGTTGAAGAAGTGCTGGAAGGGACTGCAATTGACGAGAACCGGTTGTATAATGAAATAGCACTTTATGCCGACCGGATCGATATAAGTGAGGAGTGTACAAGGCTCAGAAGTCATCTTGACCAGGCGCGTCGGATAATGGGTGGAAAGGATCCGGCAGGCAGACAGCTCAATTTCCTGCTGCAGGAGATGCACAGGGAAGTCAACACCGTAGGCAGCAAGTCCAACGAGCATGAGATAAGCCATATTGTCGTCAGAATGAAAGAGGAATTGGAGAGAATCAGAGAGCAGGTTCAGAACATTGAATAATCGAGGGTTTCCACTGATTATCAGCGCTCCTTCGGGAGCCGGCAAGACAAGCATCTGTTACGCAGTTCTCCGGATAGTGGACGAAGCGGAGTACTCGGTATCGGTGACAACCAGATCGCGAAGAAACAATGAACGGGATGGAGTTGATTATCACTTCGTCACGCCTGAGCAGTTCGAAGAGATGATCGATCGGGGAGAGCTGGCAGAGTGGGCGGAGGTACATGAATACCAATACGGTACTCTCAAGGCCAAATTGAGTGGTGCGGTCGAGCGGGGGAAGGTTGTCATCCTCGATATCGACGGTCAGGGAGCGAAGAGCCTGAAGAAGAGCTATCCCGATTCGGTTCTCGTCTTCATCTTTCCGCCAACTCCCTCCGCCCTGGAGGAGCGGCTCGAAAACAGGGCTACCGACAGCATGAGAACGATAAGAAAGCGTCTGGAAGGAGCCAATCAGGAAGTAGAGAACGTGGAACTGTATGACTACGTCGTAGTCAATGAGGATTTTGAACATTCCGTGAGCCGGATAGTCCACATAATTGAAGCAGAGAAATGCGCTCTGGAGCGGATGCGTCCATTCATAGAGAAGTACTCTGAGGCACTGGCAGCGGAGAAAATGAAGAAGGAGAAGAGTTAGTGATTGAAGAGCGTTTGAACGTTGAAGACTTTCGCACCACGACACCGAATATCTATTGGGCTGTTGTAATAGCAGCGAGAGAAGCGAGGAAGATCAATAATCTCCGCAGGATGCAGGCGGTGCACGATCCAGAATACATAGAACCCGATGCAAAAGTGACGACGGAGGCTCTGACCCGTCTTATTGAGGGACGCGTTGAAGCTGAGGAGAGCGACAGTTCTTCCGAGTGATATGACGGGTAGATCCGCGCCGTGGCGAGAATAATACTTGGTATAACCGGTTCAATTGTTGCCTATAAGGGAGCAGATCTGGCGCGCTCCCTCATAAAACGGGGACACCAGGTCAGGGCGCTTATCAGCACGGGTGGTCAGAAATTCATCACTCCTCTGACCCTGCAGGCTCTTACAGGTCACCGGGTTCCATCAGACCAGTGGCAGGCGACAGAGGAGGATGGTCTCGACCATATACACCTGGCCCGCTGGGCTGACCTGATAGTGGTGGCCCCTGCGTCAGCAGATTTCCTTGCCAGAGCGGCGGGAGGCCTGGCTGACGAGCTGCTGACCACCGTTCTGCTGGCATTCGACGGCCCCCTCTTCATGGCACCGGCCATGAACACCAAGATGCTCGAAAATCCTGCCACCCTCGACAATATCTCGATCCTGAAGGATAGGGGTATCCATTTTATCGACAGTGAGGAGGGGAGGCTGGTGTGCGGAGAGCAGGGTTCGGGCAGGATGGCTGAGGTTGATGATATCGCCGATGCGGTATGTGACTTTCTTGCCGACCGGAAAGATTACAGCGGAGTAAAAGCGGTGGTAACCGCCGGGCCGACTGTGGAACCGATCGATCCGGTCAGGATAGTGACAAACCGCTCGAGCGGCAGGATGGGATTTGAAATCGCCAGGGCGCTCGATGCAAGGGGTGCCAGTGTATCCCTGATAACCGGTCCCACCGCTCTCGATCCGCCTGTGAATCTGACCGAAACAGTTTTTATCGATTCCTCGGCAGAAATGGAGAGTGCGGTAAGGGAACGATTTGCGGAGACAGATCTGCTGGTGATGGCGGCCGCCGTTGCCGACTGGCGACCTGTTGATCCCGGGCAGGGGAAGAAACCTCGTAACGATGGATCTCTCACGATAGAACTGGAACCGACTGTGGATATCCTGGAGGGCCTCTCAAGCATCAGAGAGAAGCAGGCCGTCATCGGGTTCGCTCTCGAAACAGAAGACCTGGTGGCCAGGGGGAGAGCGAAGCTGGAGAGGAAGAACCTCGATGCCATCGCGGTCAATAATCCGCTCGAGCAGGGAGCCGGACCTTACGAACTGACCAACAGGATTACATTGATCCACCGCGATGGCAGGATTGAGGAATTGCCGCTGCAGTCAAAGGAACAGGCCGCCCACCGGCTGCTCGATGCAGTCCGCGCATACGTGTCGGACAGTAGTAGTGGCTGATTCCCCACCTCAATGGCTGGCCGACAGCGCCCATTACCTCCGACAGCTTGTAGAGAGTGAGGGAGACCTGCTGATTCCGACCGCCGGTACGCAGCACCAGAACAGGAAAAGTGAAAAGAAGGGCGATCCGAACAAGTCGCCGGCGGATGAGAGCGCTGAGGAACCCTCGGGGCTTCTCGAAAAATTCCATCTCGAAATATGCAACTGTCAGAAATGCACTCTGGGAAAGACGAGGATCAACTTCGTCTTCGGTGTTGGCAATCCCGATGCAACCCTGATGTTCATTGGTGAAGCTCCGGGACGCGATGAGGACCTGAAGGGTGAACCTTTCGTAGGCCGGGCCGGACAGCTTTTGAATAAGATCATTGAAAGCATCGGCTTCGTACGCAAAGATGTCTATATAGGAAACATCCTGAAGTGCAGACCGCCGAATAACCGGGATCCACTGTCTGAAGAAGTAGATATGTGCGAACCTTATCTGCACAGGCAGATAGATATCATCAATCCGGCGGTGATATGCGCCCTGGGAAGAATTGCCGCACAGACCCTGCTGCGCACCGGGGCCACACTTGGTAAACTGAGGGAGAACATTCACACATATCAGGGCAGGCCGCTGATTGTTACATATCACCCGGCGGCACTGCTCAGGAATCCACACTGGAAGAAACCTGCGTGGGAGGATGTCCAGCTGCTGCGCAAGGTGCACGATGAGGAGGTCGGGTTGTGACGAACCCGGTGCGACAGAGCAGCAGCGGAACCCCGAAGGAACAGCGGATTCCGCCGCAGGCCGTAGAGGCCGAACGTGCCGTACTGGGTGCCATGATGCTCGGTGAAGAAGCAATCGGCACAGTCGTGGAATTCCTCGATGAGACCTGCTTTTACCGGGATTCCAATCGCCGGATATTCGAAAGTGTTGTCTCACTGTATCAGAAGGGGGAGCCTGCCGATCTGGTAACCGTACGGGAGGAATTGAAGAGTGCAGGGCATCTGGAAGCGGCTGGAGGGGAGCTCTACCTTGCAGAACTGCTCGATGAGGTGGCAACGACGGCCAATGTAGAATATTACGCCAGGATCGTCCTGGAAGCCGCGATCAAGAGGAAATTGATAAACGCACTTACCGGAGTTGTAGGCGATGCCTACGACACAGGTGAAGAGGCCGTCGATCTGCTCGATAGAGCGGAACAGACCGTTTTCAGTCTCTCAGAAAGAAGGCTGCGCACAGGCGCCAGAACCCTCGATGAAGTACTTCATGACACATTTGAACTGATAGAGAAGGCCCACGAAAGAAAGGGCGGGCTTTCGGGAGTGCCCACAGGATTCAATCTGCTCGATGAGAAACTGGCCGGCCTGCAGCCTTCCGATCTGATCATCATTGCAGGCCGCCCCAGTATGGGGAAAACAGCCTTTGCCCTGAATGTGGCCAGGAACGTTGCCGTTGATGGGAATGCGTCTGTTGCTTTCTTCAGCCTGGAAATGAGTGCACACCAGCTTGCCCAGCGGATGCTCTGTTCAGAGGCACGCCTCGATATCCACGCGGTCAGAACCGGCAAACTGCCGCCCACCGACTGGCAGAAACTCTCCATGAGTGTCGGTCCGCTGGCTGATGCCAGGATTTTTATCGACGACTCAGCGACACTGAGTGCCCTTGAGTTCCGCGCCAAAGCCCGCAGGCTCAAGGCGGAGCACGATATCGGGCTAATAATGGTTGATTATCTGCAGCTGATGTCCGGACCGAAGGTAGAAAGCCGTCAGATAGAGATAACTATGATCAGCAGGGCGCTCAAGGCGCTGGCAAAGGAGCTGAACATCCCCGTTGTCGCTCTGAGTCAGCTGAGTCGTGCCGTTGAAACGCGTGGCGGAGACCGGAGACCCCAGCTTTCCGATCTGCGCGAATCCGGAGCGCTTGAGCAGGATGCAGACGTTGTTCTGTTCATGTATAGAGAGGAATACTACAACAAAGAGAAACCGGAAATTCAGGGCAGGGCGGAACTGATCATCGGCAAGCAGAGAAATGGTCCGGTGGGTATGGTGCCGCTGATGTTCCACAGCGAATATGCGAGATTCGACAATCTTGCCCCGGAGTCGATGGCTGTGGAAGCTCCCTTCTGATATGAAACTGCGAAAAGAACCAATACCCATTCGCGCCGTTGAATTTGTTGGCGACAAGGTGGTCGTCTTCTCGATAGGTATCGGCCAGCTGGTCATGCTGGTACTCGACATGATAAGCCGTCTGCCCCGCCTTTTACGCCAGCCGTCACTGCTTATCCGGCAGATGGAATCGATAGGTCTGCGCAGCCTTCCCATGGTCGTCTTTGCAAGCCTTTTCACCGGGGCGGTTTCTGCAGCACAGGCAGGATACCAGATGCAGGATTTCGCTCCCCTGTCCCTGATTGGAGCGGCGGTCGGCAAGGCTGTAATCCTGGAGCTGGGGCCGGTTCTGACTGCTCTGGTTGTGGCAGGACGGGTAAGCACGAGTATCGCAGCCGAGCTGGGAACGATGCGGGTAACCGAACAGATAGACGCTCTGGAGACCATGGCGATCGATCCCGTCTGGTACCTGGCAGCGCCCCGCTTCTTTGCGGGACTGCTGATGATGCCCATGCTCGTGATAGCCTCGAGCATCGTTGCGATATTCGGAGGATATCTGGTATCACACATCATGATCGATATATCGACGGCAACCTTCTTCAACGGCGTTAAGATGCTTTTCGTCATGTACGACGTTGTTATAAACCAGACGAAGGCGATTATTTTCGGCGGAATCGTATCACTATCGGGGATCTTCTTCGGCTACAGGGCGAGGGGAGGTGCAGAGGGTGTCGGACAGGCCACGATCAATGCCGTGGTCACAGCCACCGTCCTTATCCTCGTTTTCGACTACCTGATTGCGGAGGTGATGCTCTGATGGTGGCGACCGCCGAAAAGGGATGCAGCATCTCCATTAAAAACCTGAAGAAGTACCTGGCAGGCAGGCCTGTTCTGCGTGATGTGACCCTCGATATTCCACCGGGAGAAACGATCGGGATCGTGGGGCGGTCTGGTTGCGGCAAGAGCGTTCTGCTCAAACATGTAATCGGCCTGATGTGGCCCGATAGCGGGCGGGTTCTGATCGACGGGAAAGAGATCGGCCTCATGAGTCAGGAGGAGCTGTACGTTACAAGAAACCGGTTCGGCATGCTGTTCCAGTCAGCGGCTCTATTCGACAGCATGTCGGTTGGAGAAAATGTCGCTCTGGGACTCCTCCATAACAGTGACATGAAACGTGCGGAAATCGTTGAAAAAGTCGACCACTGCCTCGGCATGGTCGGATTGCACGGCCTCGAAGAGAGGATGCCGAGTGAGCTGAGCGGCGGGATGAAGAAGCGCGTCGGGCTTGCGAGGGCGGTTTCGATGAACCCGGAGGTGATGCTCTTCGACGAACCGACGACCGGGCTCGATCCCATTATGTCGGCCGTCATTGATGAGGTTATCGCCGACCTTGTGGAACGGTTGAATACCACCGCTGTCGTGGTTACTCACGATATGAGAACCGTTAATACTATCTGTCATCGGGTGGCATTTCTGCATCGTGGAGTTATCTTTGCTGAGGGAACACCCGAAGAGATCACCAGCAGTGATGACGAGGTGGTTGCCCAGTTCATTGCGGGACGCGCCGATGGTCCGATAAGACCCAGAATGTAGTGCCTGCTGCCCGATATGTAAAATCTGCTTACCAAGGAGGTTCATGTGACCGTGTTGCTAAATGCGATGATGATGTACCAGGTGGGTGGAGAGGCTTCTCCACAGACCAATCCATTAGGACTGCTCCTTCCATTCGTGCTCATTTTCGCCGTGTTCTATTTCCTGATAATCAGGCCTCAGGGCAAGCGCCAGAAGGAACATAAGGCGATGGTCAATGCTCTTAAGAAGGGCGACCAGATAATTACCACAGGAGGACTCCACGGCACGATCCAGGCAATCAGCGACGAGAGTGAAGTAGTGACAATCGAAATCGCTGACAGGGTGCGGGTCAAGATCAGCCGTGGAAGTATTTCAAAGGTGGTGGAGAACAAGTAACGTGTCCAGGCTTCCCATCCGTTTGTATGGCGATCCGGTCCTGAGAACCAGGACCAGAGAAGTATCGGAAGTGGATGACGGGCTGCGAGAATTTGCAGACGTCATACGCGAGACGATGGTTGAGGCGGATGGAGCGGGCCTGGCTGCCAACCAGGTGGGTGATCTTCGCAGGATTATCGTAGTCAATATCGGCGAGAACGATACCACAGATGACGTACGGGTTCTGGTGAATCCCGAGATTACCGCCCGGGAGGGAACGATGAAGATCGTGGAGGGATGTCTCTCTCTCCCCGGGATAGAGGAAGAAGTTGAGCGGACCGCCAGAATCAGTGTCAGCTACATGAACCTGGATGGCGAGACTGAAAAAGTGGAAGTATCAGGTCTTCAGAGTGCGATAATTCAGCATGAGATCGATCATCTCGACGGAGTGCTTTTTATAGATCGGATCTCTCCTGTTCGCCGGAAGTTCCTGAGGGGAGCTCTTAAAAAGATATCTCGCGGCTCGAAACAACCGGCGTGAACATCGCCTTTCTGGGAAACGGTTCTTTTGGAATACCGGCTCTGCAGGAAATCCATGATTCCTCCCACCATGTCCTCTCTGTGGTCACCAGGCCCGACAGGCCTGAAGGAAGGGGCCGGCAGCCGGCCCCCTCACCTGTAAAGGCGGCGGCTCTTGAAATGGGCCTGCCCGTTCTGGAATACGGAAACCTGAAGGATGTCGAGACCGAAGAACAGTTCCGATCCCTGAAAACCGACCTCTGGGTGGTAGTCGCTTTCCCGATCATCCCGGAATCCCTGCTGGGCATTCCTCCTCTGGGCGTTGTAAACCTGCATGCATCACTGCTTCCCCGTTACCGTGGTGCCGCTCCCGTGCAGTGGGCGATCATGAATGGAGAAAGCGTGACCGGTGTGACGACGTTCTTCATCGATGCAGGGGTTGATACCGGATCGATCTGCCTGCAGCGGGAGGTGTCGATCGATCCGGATGAAACAGCCGGAGAGCTCTCAGAACGACTGAAATACACAGGAGCGAAACTGATGCTGGAAACCGTGGATCTGGTGGAAAGCGGGGAGGCACCGCGGATCGCACAGGATACTTCGGTTTCCTCTCCGGCGCCGAAACTGAACAAATCGGACGGAGAGCTCGACTGGAACCTCGGGGCGGATGAAGTGATCAACCGGATCAGGGGGCTCAATCCGTGGCCCGGTTCATTTACCCACTACAACCGGGAGCGCATCCTGGTCCTGAAGGCCAGAGCGCTTCTGGATACCGACGACTTCCAGGGTGAAACAGCGAACCTTCCTCCCGGCTCGATTGCAGGTTTTCTGAAGGATGGCACACCGCTGGTCGTTGCAGGCGATCGCCGTCTCATCGTCATGCTGCAGCTGCAGAGAGCGGGCAGGCAGCCGGCCGGTGCGGCCGATGTCGCCAGGGGTTTGAGAATGGAAAACGGAGACATGTTCCACTCTCCGGAAGAGATTGCCCCTGCAGGGGAGAAGGATTGAAGAATCGCGCTGATCCCCCCGATCGTGTTCGCCGGCTTGCGGTGAAGGTTCTCCTGGCGGTCGAAAAGGGTGAATTCCTGGACAGAATACTCGATGAGGTACGGGGGGAGCTGGAGGACGATGAATATTCTCCGCAAAGGCTGCATTTCCTGACAACCGGCACTGTTAAATGGAAGAGAAGACTCGATTACGAACTGGACCTGAGGCTTCCCGAAGGTATTGACAGCCTCCCAACGCCCTGCCGTGCCGTCCTCAGGCTGGCGCTCTTCGAATTGAGATGGACCGATGCGCCCGATTATGCCGTGGTCGATACAGCGGTTCATTTGACGAGGAGCCTGAATCTGGGCGGATTGAGCGGCCTGGTAAACGGGGTGTTGAGGGAAGCGGGCAGAAGGGGTGAACCCGACCCGCCGGAGGGTGATCTTGAAAAACTATCCATATGTGCCTCGCATCCATTGTGGCTCATCGAGAAAGTATCGGAGAGATTCGGCTTTGAGAGTGCTTCGGCTCTGGCAGAGTGGAATAATGAGGCGCCACCTCTGTGGGTAAGGATCAACAGGTTGAACACCACAATCGACGAGGCCGCTGAAAAGCTGGGCGGGCAGGGGGTGGAGATACTATCCGAGAGCCTGCTGCCCGGGTACCTGTTGCTGGACAGTAGTATCCCCCCCGGCGATTTGAGGGGGATCGAAGAGGGATGGCTGACAGTTCAGGATCCTTCGGCCGGTCTGGCGAGCTATCTGCTCGAACCGGTGCCGGGTATGAGGGTGGCCGACATCTGCGCCGCACCGGGGGGCAAATCGACCCATCTGGCCGAACTGGGTGGCACAGAGGTCGAGATCGTGGCAACAGATTCCGACCGGCAGCGTTTGAAGAGATTGAAGCAGAATATTGAGAGGCATCGATCCCGGCGGCTGTCGGTTCGCGACTATGAGGAAGTGATGGCCGGCAGAGGGTTGTTTGATGGCGTGATCGTAGATGTACCCTGTTCCAACCTGGGCGTGCTTCGGCGCAGAGCTGACGCCAGGTGGAGAATCGGGGAGAAGGACCTTTACCGTCTGGCGGAGATACAGTTCCATCTCCTGGAGAAAGGAGCGGAACTGGTCAGACCGGGAGGCGCACTGGTTTACAGCACCTGCACATTCACCTCTGAAGAGAATGAAAAGGTGATAGAC
>CAZWVF010000024.1:0-34373 GCA_964637695.1 uncultured Gemmatimonadota bacterium
CAACCCAACCCAACCCTGTAAGCTACAGTGGAATGAGGCAGATAAAGGAGAGATTGCATTCAGGTGATTATATTCATATATTCATAGGAATATATTAGAATAACTTTGGAGGTGCCGGCTTGTATCGCTGGACAATAACTGATGATATCCGCGCCAATCTGCTCCGGATCGCGGAACTCAAAGACACCCTTGACAGACGGAGCATTCTCCCCCGCCGCTGGGCCGGACGCCTGCGACGGGAACTGGAATCGGCCACGATTGCGGCATCAACATCCATGGAGGGTGTACCGGTCACGGTCGATGAGGTTCGCCGCATCCTGGCAGGTGATCGTCCGCCGGCGGTCTCTGAGGAGGACGCACAGCTGGTCCAGGGCTATCGGGACGCCATGTCGTTTGTGCTTCGACGGGCGGATGATGCCTCATTCACCTGGCAGACCGAGTTGATCCTCGGCATCCACGACAGAGTATTGGCGGGCTCCTATGCTGCCGGTGCCGGCCGCTTCCGGACAGGGCAGGTGCATATTGCTGACTCCGGAGCAGGCCGTCTTATTTTTACGCCGCCTCCACCCGATGTGATTCCCGAACTCGTTGCAGAGCTCGCAGCCTTCGCTGAGGAGAATCAAACCGGAATCGAACCACCGATACTCGCGGCGATCATCCATGTGCGCCTGGCAGGTATTCACCCCTTCGCTGATGGAAACGGCCGCACGGCGCGGGTTCTGGCCTCATTGGCGATGTACCGTGGCGGCTATACCATTCCCGAGTTTACCAGTCTGGAGGAATACTGGGGCGCCCACCGTGATGACTACTATGAAGCGTTCTCATGTCTCGGCGAGACCTGGGACCCTGGGGCGGAAGTGACCCCGTTTGTCTCAAAGCATGTCGGTGCCCAGCGGCTCCAGGTAGACGCTCTCTCACTCCGACAGGCCACCGAACGAGAGATCTGGACGATCCTGGAGGACATCGCCACGGAGGATCTCTCCGGTCCGCCGCGATTCGCCGAGGCGCTGTTCGATGCCTTTTTCGGACGGGAGGTATCGAACCGCTATTATCGTGGCCTCACAGATGTATCCGTTGCGACAGCCACCAACGACCTGGGGCGGCTCGAGGCCAGTGGCATGCTGGCGGCGAGAGGCGCGGGCAGGACGCGTACCTATTCCGGAACCCATGAGCTGGTGGCGAAGATTGCGAGAATAGGAGGTGTCGAACGGGTCCCTGCTGATCCGGCCGTCCCCCTTGCCCGATCGAGACAAGCGATAATCGAGGAACTTGCGGGGCGGATTTCGGCTCCTGAGTAACCCACTGGATCTGCACGGGCACCTGAGCTGGTTTCAGGGGGCATCAACTTTTACATCCATAGCGTAGGTTTGGTTCAGTTAGAGGGGCCTGCTGCCCTGTCAATCCCCCGCAGCGCCTGAATCCCGAAAGAAGATAACGCGTGTGCAAAAGCCCTCGCGGCAGGTGTATGTCCGAACTGATGATCACCAGGCCGATGCAGGGTCATGACCACTGCAACCACAGGTACATCGATACGACCTGAACGGAAGGATATGGGTGCGTCGCCAGGGACCGGGAATTCACCATGAAGGTGGGGCGATCGGTCCGGAGGAAAGGCAAATCCTCGAGCAGGCGGCCTACTTTCGGATCTATCCGTAAAGAACCGGAATCTTTAGAGAAGAGTTTGGGAGTTACCGTGGAGGTATGAGGCCCTCCTCGATCAGTTTTGTCCTGAACGCCCTCATACGGTGCCACGTATCGGTATCGGAGGCAGATCCGGGAGGCAGGGGGATATGCCTGCCCTGGAACCCGGAGACCACCCAGCTTCCCTCACCCTGCTCTGCTCTCGGTAATCCCGTAATATCCAGAACGGCCAGTCGCTGACCCTTGCCGGCGGCGCTCATGCTGATAGTCCGCTCCTTCCGGAAAGCCTGCCGGTGGAGGAGCATTTCTCCGTCGAGAAGCACGTCAATCTCGGGAAAACGGTTGGGAATCTCCTCTGTTGTGCGGAAGGAGGCATGCACTATCACAACCTGCATGTCGGCAGGATCATCACCAGAATCGGACGCTGCAAGAGCAGATCTGAGGGAAGATTCCCACGGTTTAAGAATGCCATCTCGACCTGCCAGGTTTGGATCCACAACGTTCAGGAAATCGAGTTTCAAACCTGCGATCTTGAGCCTTAATACCGGTATGGTTTCAACCCCGATGTCGGCATTTTCCGCCCTGTTGGTTAGGAGCGGCTTGTTTTCCAGCTCGGGCAGGTATTGTGCGAGATAATCGGGTGGCAGGGAGAGATCCTTGGCACCGAGCGCCAGAAGCTGATATCCCATTCTTTCCATCTCGTCCGACAGGAAAGCCGCCTGGCGCCTCCCCAGTTCGGTAGGTGGTCCGATGCGCGGCACCTCGAAGAGATTGCCGAGATCGATCAGGAATACCGGACGCCCTATATCGCTGTTGCGGCGGATCGCCGCTGTTCTCTTGTCGAGGCCACCCAGCAGACCTGCAGAACACTCGCATGGATCGATGTATCCCAGTGTATTTGCTGAGAAGAGGATCCTGAACCTGTGCCTCCTCTGCTGACCGTCGATGGCCGTGCCCGTCAGTGCTGCAGCAGAGAAGACCAGAAGAAGTATGAGGATTATCGACCGAAGTCTTCTGGATGATAAAACGTTCGTTGTCATCCGCTTATACCCTCAGAGTTGAGACGTGATGGAGTCGATACTTTGTCCCGTTAAACAGAACATAAGATTATCTCACAATTGTGACAATGTGTCAGCATAATGATTTTATTCTTGAACGGTTTTGCAGCCGGCAATGTTCCCTGTATGCTTCAGCGTGTCGGCAGTACCTGATTCCGATAGGGAGGTGTCATGCAGGGAGATACAGTTGAGAGAAAGAAAAGGACCTGGCAATGGCTGGCGGTTATCGGTTTTACCGCCATGGTGGTGTTCAGTTTCATTTCCTATATGAAAACTCCTGCCGATGCCGTCTTGAGGCCCGGTAACTCTCTGCCCGATCTGATCGTGACACGTGAGGATGGAACCGAGAGTACGCTGGCGGCCGAATCAGCAGGCTTCCGTGCGGTGCTGGTTGTGACTCCATCCTGCGATTTCTGCACGGAACATCTAACCGATCTGGCGGTTGCTGCCAGGGATGATCCGGAAACAGCCGGGCAGGAATTAAGGGAGATCCTGCTGCTGGTTATTCGCTCCGATCTCATACCGCGGTCGGGTTTTCAACCTGCCTTCGATCTGGCCGGAGAGCTGGGGGCAATCCATGTGAATATTTCTGCCCCAGAGGCGCAGAAACTGGGGATAGTCGAACTACCTGTATCGATTGAGCTGGATTCAGAAGGGAATATCGCCTCTGTCAGTTATCTGATGCGTGAACCCCGCTGATCAGGAGCCTGTCGGAGAAACGCTCCGGCTGAACAATCCTCCATAATGCAACAAGGAAGAGCGCTGTTGAGAGGTTCTGCAGTGCTGCGATCCAGCCGATATCGCGTGGCAGGAAGGGCAGGCATCCGCAGTCGCCCGAACCGCCCGCGAGAGTTTCGACCGCCAGCAGTATGCCCGTAAAGGCCCAGAAACCGGCACAGGCAGGCAAACCGTATTTCTTCCATGTAGGACCTGCCAGCAGTGTAACGGCAATAAATATTTCAAGAATCAGGCTGCCGACGGCGGGAAGGAGGGGAGGCACCCGGTCGAGAATGGAGTAGATAGTCATGGCCTGCACCGTGTTCTCCCAGTCGGCCACTTTTGTCACCACCCCGGCAGCGAAGACAATTCCCATTATCACCGAAACGATGCGGGCGGTCCTCTCCCAGAAGAGGGAGGGGGATTTCGTAACTTCGGTTGTCGGTTCTTCAGTCATTGGGTCCATTACCTCCACGCATACCTGGTTCCGCGGCGCGTCGGTTTTCTGTGCACGGCGTCACCGAAACGGACTGCTTCCCGATATCTCTCTTCTGAGAGCGGACCCTCAGCGATTCCTTCTATATCCTCCTGCAGCTCGGCGAAGGTACGAGCACCGCAGAGGGCCGCATCCACGGCCGGGTGCGTCAGGGCGAACCTGTAGCACTCCGGTGCCGTCATCCCCTTTTCAAAACCCAGGTCGGGCCTCGATTTCAGCAGGTCACCCCAGCGTGTTGCAGTATAGGCCATCACACCCGGTTTCGGTTCGGGCAGTCGATTGAAAATCTCGGTTTCGGCTCCCCTGTGTGCAGCATTGTATCTCAGCATCATGACATCTGGCGCGGGATCGAGTTCGTTGGCCAGGCGAGCGGCAAGTTTGCGGTTATGTATGGAGAAACCGAGGGCTCCAACCTGCCCCGATTCCTTCAACTCCTGCATGGCTCCCCATACAGATGGCCTCAGGAAGAACCGGTGTTGCACCCAGCCCATCAGCAGGATGTCGATCGTATCGAGTTCGAGGACCCTCGTGCACCTTCTCCAGTAGGCACCGACCATGCGGGGCAGGGGAATCCCCACGACCGATATGATCACCATATCCTCCCTGTGTCCCGATCTTATCAATCGCCGTACACCTTCAGCGGCATCTTTCATTTTCGGTGTTACGAAAAAGGTGTTGAGTCCCAGCTCGTGAAAGGCTCGTTCAATATCAACAGGCTGGATCCGGCCGCCGAAAGGTCCCTTGCGGCCTGCGAAGGACCATGCTGCTGGAATGAGCCTGCTGACTTCCAGCCCTGTATTGCCCAGAGGGACCCTTCTTGAATTGTTTTCATCCATTGCATCAATCCTGTGCCCCGCAGCCGGGAGAGAGGCTGCGGGGTTCGTATCAGGATACCGGTATTATCGGGGCAGCTCAATCTCGACGCTGTGAACTCCACCGCGCGTTGAACCGATGGCGATTTTGATCGTGCGCTCATCGGCTCCACCTGTTTTCACGTACCAGGAAACCAACCTCATCGGCACATAGTCCTTCATCATGGAACCTTCGAGCCAGCCCATGTTCACACGGTTGGTGGTCATGCCACCCTGAGGCTGCGGAGCCATGCCGCCTCTGCCACGGCCTCTGCCGCCGCCGAAGGAGGGTCGGCGGGGAGTGCCGTCCTCGTTTACGATACTCATCCCCTCCGGAAGGGTGATCTCCGCGTAATCTTCGCGGACAATGTGGATCAGTTTGGCCTGTTCGAGGGCTGTAGGAAGGCGACCTGTGTTGCTGAAGAATCCTGTTACCTTGTAGACATCCTCGAGTCCTTCAACCTTCTCGACGTGCGTCCCCCTCACCCTTACCTGGGGCATCCATTCCATTTTCTTGACAGCCCACAGAACGTTGGGCAGAAGTTCCGCCTCCAGCATGGATGGCGGAGGATTCTGCCGGCTGAACTTGGGATTTGAACCGCCGACTTCCACTTCACCAAATTCCGGGTGCCGGACCTTTGTCCACGGCTGGATGTTGAATGGGGCAGACAGCCCGTTTACCCAGCGGTCACGCTCTTCCTGTGTTGAAGTCCCGTCTCCATCCAGGTCGACGCGGCCCCCATTCCACAATTCATCGCCATACCAGATGGAGCCGTAGGCGAAATAACCGAAATCGGGACTGTGCCCGAAGAGGGGATTGCCGCCCCCGTAATCCCGGAAGACATTACCGGTTCTCTCGTAACCGGTGATCCGGCTGCCGACCCGGTCGTACTCCAGGTACCACCACTCGTCCTTCGGAGCCATCAGCCGGTCGTCGCCCATGCTGGGCGGCCGCAGCAGCATTGGAACGGTGGTGTCGTAAGTTTCGACGGTGTTGATATTCGGGTGCTGCAGCAGGTAGACGACGATGTTGCGGACTTCAGGTTCAGAGAGCGGGTATTCGCCGGCGCCTCTCTGGGTCCGTCCCCTGCCGGTGGCATCGTCTTCGGGATTGGGACGCCAGTTGAATGTGTAGTTGCGGTGCAGGTCGAGTCCGCCTGTGCCATCCTCGTTGTAGCGACCGTCACCGTCGTTGTCTATCCCTTCGGGGCCCATGCTGTAGAAGGGACCCCTGTCGTTGTCGGTGCGGCGGCGCATGCCGTTGGGTTGCGATTCGTCGATAACCCAGTCACCCTCAGGATCCTGCCATCTCATCTGGCGGCAGTAACCATCCCCGTCGAGATCCTCGTTGGGATCCTCATCGACCAGCCCGTCACCGTCGCTGTCGTAGGGACGGACGGTTGAGCGCAGGCTCTCGGCGGAGTGGTAATAGAGGTCGGAACCATCCGGATTCATCTTCGGGATTAGGTAGGCAGTCTTGTTGTCGACGATCTCGGTGACCACCGGGTCCACACCGTAGTTCTCACACAGATACTTGATTGTGTAGAGAACGGCTTCTGCTCCGGTAACCTCGCCGGCGTGTCTGTTGCCATCGGCCCAGTAGGCCGACTTGTCAACGTGAGATCCTGTAGCCCTGTTCGTTATGATCACTCCCCAGACAGTGGTACCCAGATACGATTCTCCGATCGAGAACTTCTCCACAATGTCGGGATAGGTGCTGGCATAGTAATCCATGAACGCCAGAGATGCTGCATAATCGTGGTAGCCGTCGAACTTCAGAAATGAGCTTGATTGAGCCAGAGGGAACTGGGCTTCCACGGTAGGTGCTGCTGCCGCCGTGGATGCCACGACCAGCAGTGCTGCTGCGGATAGGCGGATGCAACGGGGCAAGGTCGGCCTCCTTCCGTCAGACGGGGATGTGTATGTACTATCTCTTCTTGCGAGGTCTCGGCGGGCGCCAGCCATCTCGGAGAGTCTGCAGGAGATCTACCCGTACCTGCGGCAGGGCCGCCTCGAACTCCAGGGTTTTTTTCTTCTTTGCCGGATGCTGAATCACAAGTCGTTCTGCATGCAGGAATGGATGTTCCAGGTTGAACTTGTCCTTGAACGCCTTGTTGACGTTGCCGAAGCCGTAGCGGTCGTCGCCTACCAGGGGATGGCCGATCGCCGAGAAGTGGGCGCGTATCTGATGAGTGCGGCCGGTGTGCAGGATTATCTCCAGCAGTGAGGCTATCTCGTAGGTCTCCTTGACCTCGTACTCGCTCTCGGCACTCTGGCCGCGCCGTTTGGCAACGACTACCTTCGGCATATCTCCGGCCTGTGTCTCCACACGCCTGAGCGGATGCCTGATGATACCCGATTTCGCCATTATCACACCCGAGACCAGGGAGAGGTAATGTTTGGCCACTTGACGGTTCCGGAACTGGGCAGTCAGGTTGCGCAGGGCATCGGCGGTCTTGACGACCAGCAGAACACCCGAAGTCCCGATATCGAGCCTGTGGGGAAGGGCGGGACGGAAAGTATGTCCTCTGCCAATGGTTCCCAGATGGGTCCAGGCACGTGAAAGGGCGGAATCTCCCTTTGCACCGCTGCCTCCGTGTGAGGGGAGACCGGCCGGCTTGTTGATCGCCAGAATGTGTTCATCCTCATAGAGGATCTCCAGCTCGTCGGATACGGGCCGGATCAGATCTAACATATCTTTCTCCTGCTCTCTGAAAGACCGAACTGTCGATGAGGCGCGGCTGTCACGCAGCTCTATCACCATTCCGACCCGAGTCCGGTCAGCGGCACGTGCCGGTCGTCCGTCGATCAGAATGCGGCCAGTCCGAATAAGTTTCTGGATCAGACTGTGCGGCGCATCCGGGAGGAGCTTCCTCAGGAAGGAATCAACGCGCTGGCCGGCATCGTTTTCTTCGATTCTCAGTTTCTTAAACACGGTTAAAGTGTCCTGAGTCATAATTCCGTTGTAATTCATCCTTCGCTGTATTCGCACCTGCAGGCGTTGCGCCTCGTCGCCGCGCCCGGCCGGAGCGGTGCAGCGAAGTTCTCGGATATGCAACGGACTTCTGACTTCGCACACTGGACCGACTCAATCTAGATAAGGAATCGATTAAAGTAAAGAAATTCGACTGCTTTCCTGCCGTTGACATGCTTGCTTTGCTTGCGTACTCTGCGCTAAGTGGCCACAAAGGTCCCTACGGAAGGAGAACACGTGTTTGGGCGTATAGGTTTACCGGAGATCCTGATCATGGCCCTTATACTCGTGTTTATCTTCGGGGCGAAGAAGATCCCCGAACTGGCACGAGGGATGGGGCAGGGAATCAAGGAGTTCAAAAAGGGTCTGACCGAAGGTGAGGAAGAGGGTCCGGCGGCAGAGGGGGAGGAAAAATCCGACGGTTAGCGCCCCGGTTGCAGATCGGCTATTCCATTCGGTGTGGATGCTGTCTCCAGTAGAGCCGAATGGATAAGGCCGTTGCTGGCTACTATATCACCCGATTCCCACCAACCATCACTCCCCGCAAAGTCACTGACCATACCACCCGCTTCGCTGAGTATCAGTGCGCCGGCAGCCACATCCCATTTCTTCAGACCGTATTCCCAGAAACCCTCCAGGCGTCCGGCAGCCGTATAGGCCAGATCGATTGCTGCCGCACCCATGCGGCGGATGCCCTGGGTGGCCCAGAAGATCCGCGTAAATACTTCGAGGTAGGCCTCGAGGATCTCTTTCTGTCGAAAGGGCCAACCTGTCGCCAGCAGGCTTCTACCCAGATCATCCTCTTCCGATACCTGGATCTGCTCGCCATTCAGAACAGCTCCATGGCCTGGAGCGGCTGTAAATACCTCTTCTGTGAAAGGGGAGCAGATAGCTGCAGCCAGCAGAGTGCGTCCTCTGGCGGCAGCAATTGAAACTGCGAAGAGGGGGAGGCGGTGCAGGAAATTGGCCGTGCCATCCAGAGGATCTACTATCCATGTGAGTTCATCTGAAGAGGGATCGCCTGCTTCCTCCATTGTATCCTCCTCGCAGAGAAACCGGGCACCGGGTGTATATTCCAGCAGAATCTGCTGAGCCATCCGCTGTGACACCCTGTCGATCTCAGAGACAAGATCTCCCGGGCCCTTCTCCTCATAACCGCCTTTAGGCTGTCTGAAGGATTCGAGAAGAAAACTGCCGCATTCGACGGCAGCCCTCTCTGCCGCGGCAACCAGGCCGGTTGTTTCGATCATCCAATCGTTCTGATCATCATTTTTCCGTAACTGTCCCATACCTTCATAGTGGACACCGGCGGGCGCGGGAGCAAGGGGTGCCTGATCTTTTCGGTTATCCGTATGAAGATTGCCGTTGGGAGACCCTTGAAGTGTGGGGTACATTCCGGCACGGTACGATCTGAATTCATGATTAAATGCAGGGAATTATTGGGATGAGCATCAAGGCAGTCTCTTTCGATCTGGGCCACACTCTGGCGTTTCCCCGATACGACTCGATGGTGAAAATAGCCGGGGAAGCCGGAATCGAAACAGATCGCTGCGGTCTGGAAATGATCGAGATGAAGCTTCGACGGTGGTTCGATGAGCTGGTCCTGGCAGAAGGAGTCAGTGACGAACTGTGGAAGAGATACTATGCGAAATTTTTCTCGGAACTGGGTGCTCCGGCTGGAGAAATAGAAAACCTGCTCCTTGCCGTGTGGCGCGAACACTCCGAGAGTGTGGGTCTCTGGACCGAACCTGCTCCCGGCGCCAATGAGGTCCTTTCGGTACTTTCGGCCAGCGAGATGCAGGTGGCGTGCGTTTCAAACAACGACGGCAGGCTGCCCGCCATGATCGACTACCTGGGCTGGAGTGACTATTTCGATCTGCTGGTAGATTCCGGTGAGCTGGGGATCAGCAAGCCCGATCCGGGGATATTCGAATACACTCTGAATAAGCTGGATCGAAAAGCGGCTGAACTTATACATATAGGAGACTATTATAGTGTCGATGTGATCGGAGCCCGCAGGGCCGGTGCAACTGGTGTACTTTACGATCCGCTGGGTGGATATGGATCGCTCGATTGTACCGTGATATCCGATCTCAAAGAGGTCTGCGGCCTACTCGAAAGTAACCAATAGGTCTCATTGCCGTATCATCTGTACATAACCAACACTGACTTGGTGCGCCGCTCCGTAATTACGGTGATGCATCGGCGCCTGAATGCCGGTGTAATTGAGAAACGGTGTACTTAAGGACTCTCTGAGGTTCATATATGCCAAAGAAGCGCAAAGGTAAGCGGAAACTCTGGATAATTGTGATCATGGCACTGCTTGCCGTGGTCATCGTCTGGAACATGCTCAGAAGCGGCAATTCCGTCGAGACGGTAATCGAACCGATCGAGGTTAAGAGAGGAGAGATCGTCCGGCGGCTGACCGAAAGCGGAACGATCGAGATGGACCGGCTCGTCGAGGTCAAGTCGCAGGTGTCCGGCAGGATCACCCGGCTCTACTCAGATGTGGGTGACAGCATCGGGGCAGGGGCTCTTCTGGCCGTTATCGAACCCGATCCCAACAAGGCCCTGCAGCTTTCAGGTAAGCGTGCCTCAGTAACGCGGGCCGAGATGGAGTTGACCGAACAGCAGAGACAGCTGGATCAGAAACGCCTGAACTATGTCGATGGTATCATTCCCAGAGATGAGATCGAACGGGCGGAATATCTCTTTATCCTGGCCCAGAACAGTTTATCACAGCAGAAGCTCGAGCTGCAGATACTGGAAAGGGAGATCAGCGCTCAGGCCAGGACGGTCCAGGCGGTAAGGGATTCATTCCTCTTCGAGGATTACGAGATCGTGGCGCCCTTCAAGGGTATCGTGACCGAGCGACCTGTGGAAATCGGTGAACTGGTGACATCGGCTGTTTCCACCAATCAGGGCACGATTCTCTTCAAGGTTGGAGATCCCGACCGCCTGATAGTAAAAGTAGAGATATCGGAAATCGATATCGGCGAGGCATACCCTGGAGTTGAAGCTGAGATCAAGGTGGACGCATTGCCCGGCGAGGTCTTTCCGGGCCGCCTCCGCAACGTTGCACCCACCGGCTCTATCCGCTCCGGTTCGGCAGTTGTTACTTTCAATGCCGAGGTCGAAATAGTCGGCTCATTCCACCAGCTCCGTCACGGCATGACCGCCGATGTCGACCTGATCCTGGGGCGGGCAGAGGATATCCTCTACCTTCCGGTTGAGGGTGTAGCCGAGATCTTCAAAAAGGATGAAGAAGGTAAGTATACAGAGGAAATCGAACGTCGGATTGTATTCGTCAAAACGGGTGACGGCTGGGAGGAACGTGAAGTGTCTACGGGCCTGGAGAGCAACACAAGGATCGAGATACTTGACGGAGTGGAACCGGGTGAGGAGGTCCATCCGGATGCCCAGGCTGAATGGGAGAAGCGTTCTGAGAACGACAGGGAATCTACCGATCGGGAAACCGGCAGACCCGGATAGGTCACCATGAACCTGCTCGAACCCGTCCGCATAGGACTCTCACAGCTCCAGAGCAACAAAATGAGATCTTTCCTGACACTGCTCGGACTGCTGATTGGAGTCGCCTCGGTTACGGGGATTGTGGCACTGGCGGAGGGGCTGCGGGCAGCGGTGACCTCTCAGTTAGATCAGCTGGGCGGTTCGAGCCTCATATTCCTCCGCAATCCGGACAGGTACTATCGGGACGAAGAGGGTCGCTGGATCAGAAGGGTTCATGACGACCATCTGGTGCTGGAGGATGTCGACCGGATACTCGAAGAGGTGGAGGATGTCCGGAGCGTTATCCCCCTCATGGATTCCTACACTACCTTTAAAAACGGTAAGGTTTCCACTACTGCTAAAGTTATAGGAGGCACGCTCGAATACAGCTCCGCAATGGACTGGAAGGTGGCCGAAGGAAGGTACATCAACCGGACCGACATGAATCGCTGGCGGAAAGTGGTTCTGCTGGGCAGCGAACTGGCCGCCGACCTCTTCGGAGACCAGAATCCGGTGGGCAGAGAAGTAACGATCAGGGGAGAGAGGTTCGACGTCGTTGGCCTGATGGAGGATAAGAGAGTCTTCGACCAGAACTTCAGCCAGCAGGCCATTATTCCCATCACCACACTGCAGAAGCGGATAACAGGACGGGAGAGACTCCAGGTGCTCCAGATACGAGCCAATCTGGGCGTTGAAACAAGTGTGGTGGTGGAACAGGTTAAAAAGACAATAAAGCGGTATCACCGGTATGGCGAGGATTTCGAATTTGAGACCGCCGAACAGGCGATGGAAGAACTCAACACGGTTATTCTGGTAATGAAACTGGTTTTCGGAGGGATTGCCGGTATCTCTCTGCTGGTCGGGGGCATCGGAATCATGAACATCATGCTGGTCTCTGTGACGGAGAGAACCAGAGAGGTCGGCATCCGCAAAGCGGTGGGTGCGCGTCGTTCCGACATTCTCATGCAGTTCCTTCTCGAGGCAATGGTCCTTTCGGTGGTCGGCGGAGCTCTCGGTCTGGGTGGCGGCTGGCTTCTGGGTCAGGGTCTGGCTCTTCTCATTTCAAACCTGTCTGGTGATCCCTTTACAGCCATTGTGAATATGCAGGTTGCAGCCGGTGCAATCGTCTTCTCCGCACTGATAGGCATCTTTTTCGGTGTCTACCCGGCACGGAGAGCTTCCCGCCTCGATCCTGTGGAGGCATTGCGCTACGAGTAGCAGGTCACTATCCTCATCCAGGCCACATGAACATTCTCTACGTCATAGGCGGCATTCTCTTTCTCTACCTGGGAGGAGAACTCCTGGTGCACGGTGCAGTCCGGCTGGCCAGGTCGCTCGGAGTCAGGCAGCTTGTGATCGGCCTGACGGTTGTGGCGTTCGGAACTTCGAGCCCCGAACTGGCTGCCTCACTTATTGCTGCCTTCAAGGGGGCGCACGATGTCGTACTGGGAAATGTGATTGGCTCCAACATCCTGAATATCGGTCTGATTCTGGGAATATCCGCACTCCTGCGTCCCCTCGCGACCGACACCCTCTTCCTGCGTCGAGAGCTTCCCTTCATGATCGGAACCGGCGCCGTCCTGCTGCTGCTGATTCCGAATGGGACCATCGGCAGAATTGAGGGACTCCTCCTTTTCTCGCTGCTCTGTGTCTATCTGGCGGTCCTCTATCGGGAGAGGAAGGGGGAGGATGACTGGCAGAGTCCCGGTGAGAATATCCCTGAGGGGAAACCTCCTCTACTGCCTTCAATTGTAGAGATTATCGTCGGTACGGTTCTGCTGACCGGTGGGGCTTCCGGCCTTGTCACGGGTGCCATTGTCATCGCCGAATCGATGGGGGTATCAGAGCGGATAATAGGTCTAACCATGGTGGCCTTCGGTACCAGCCTCCCCGAACTCACCAGTTGTATTGTGGCATGCATGCGCCGCCATACCAACCTGATCCTGGGCAGTCTGGTCGGCTCGAGCATATTCAACGTGCTGGCGATTCTCGGTCTGACCTCTCTCATTAAACCGATCGTAATAAGTGTACCTGCGGTTGTCACGACCGATCTCTGGATGATGGCCGGGTTCGGGACCGCGGTGCTGCTGCTGATGATACGGGGGCGACGCCTGGTGCGATGGGAGGGGGGTTTCCTTCTGGGTCTCTATATACTCTACTTTTTATATCTGATAGTGTAGGTGGTTCTCCCCTCCACCTGATTCCGCGCTGAAGATCGGTCAGAATAGCAGGGTTACAACGACACCCTGATCCCGCTGACCATCCCTTTCCCAGAAGTTCTTCTTGTACCATGCGTACTCTATAAGGAAAGGAAGGGCGAGAGTAAGCCGGAGGCTGACGCCGGCCGAGCCCAGCGGGCCCAGCCTTCCGCCATTCCACTCGGCGCGGGCACCCTCGGCGTAGAGGACAAGCTGGATTGGCCAGCCCCTCTGTTCGAACATCTTCGGTGCCTCCACACCAAGGATTTCCAGCGGCTGCAGGCGGAGTTCCGTATTGACCAGATCGTATGAAGATCCGTAAAGGCTGTACAGGTTCCAGTAACCGCGCAGGAAGAATCCGCCGCCGAGAAAGAAGAATTCCGGTTCCTTTCCGGTGCTGCTGCCCCAGGCGGCTCTGCCCGCGGCCACAACATAGCGATGCAGTGGGAAGTAGCCCCGTATGTCGGCCACCAGGTATCTGGTGAAGGTCGAGAATCTGTCTGAGACGTCGAATATCTGATCGAAGAAAGCAGAGAAGACCCATCCCCGATGCGGTCCGGCCGGTCCCCATGAGGCCACGTCACGGGTGTACCCGATGCCGATTTCCAGCTGCCTGAATTTGATGCTGCCGTCTATCGTACCGAGCCTTCTTCGTTCGGAAGCGATACCCAGAAAGAGATCGACGTCACTGAACTGATTGAACGGGAAATTGAACTGGGAATTGAAACCTGCCCGCTCCCGGATGTAGAAATCCTGTCTGGCCAGGTTGAAGTAGATCCCGCTCGTTTTAAAAACCGACGCGCCGAGTTTCATCCTGTTGTGCTGGTTCCAGTAGGTTAACACCCAGGAAAGGTCGTCGAGACCCCGTCGCGGTCCATTCCAGACGGCGGCACCAATCCTGTGGTTGCCCAGGATATCGCTGAAACGGATCTCGGAACCGAATACAGAAGTATTATAGCTGCGTGCTCCTCCGAACTCGCTGGAAGCATAGAAATCATCGAGGCTGAACACAGGCCGGTAAGGAACGCTCTCCACCGGTATCGAGGCCAGCTGGTCGGCAGCCGAAATGGATTCGGCATCCCACGGCACTCTCATGCAGGTAAGAGTCTTTTCTGCAGCATAATCGTCCCCGATCATCTGCTCCGGATCGGGTGTTGCACCGCTGTGGTCTGTCACCTGGGTGATCGGGATCAGACGGAGCCTGTACTCGCCGTCATAAAAACCGGAGACCAGAATGGTGTCGGGTCCTACAACAGAGGGAGCGAAAACACCGGTGGTTACATCAGTGAGCTGGATCGGATCTTCATCCTCCATCCATTCGTATATGTTGGATACACCTGTAGCGTTCGACTGGAAAAAGAGTCGGCTCCCGTCGCTGGAGAGTTGTGGATTAAGCTCATCGCCTGCACTGTCTGTCAGCTGGTCGATCTGGCCGGTTTCCAGATCGTAGCTGAAAAGATGGTAGGCAAAGGTGGTTGAGGGACTCGATCTGTCGGAAGCGAATACGATTTGGTTATTCCACATCACCGGCATCCGGTCACTTGCCAGATCCTCAGTCAACCTCCGTTCAATACGGCCTTCTGTCAGATCGGCCAGGTAGATATCCTGCAGACCGTTCAGGCCCAGTCCAGAGAATACTACCCTGTCGCGGTCTGAAGTGAAGCGCACTCCGGAAATCGCAGTCAGATCCGATGTAATGGGATCGAATCCGGTTCTCCTCGATCCGATCAGTTCGAGCGATCCATCTTCTCTTCTGACCAGGTCCTGAACGTAGATGATATCGCGATCACGGTACTGTGCCGTATAAACCGCCCTGTACCTGCCATCACCGACAGACCATAAATCCCCACCCTCGATGAGAATGTGAATGCTTTCGGTTTCCGGCGTATTTTCACTGGCCAGCTCAATCGTATTGCCCGTTTCCAGGTCCATGACCAGTACCGTGAAGACATAATCATCCAGGAGGGCCTTGTAGAAGACCAGTTTGCCATCCCTCGAAACTGTCGGCCACAATTCGGGCGCCCCCTGGCTGACGGTTACAAGATCCTTGACGCTGGCACGATCGGCGAGCCACGGTTCGTAGTAGGCTCTGGCCGTCTCATGCCACTGCTCGGTCAGCTGTTCCAGCTCTACGTCGAACCACCACTCCACCAGTTTCTCGAAGCTCATCAGGTTGTATGCCGTCTTTTCGAATGCTTCCTTCTCCCTGCGGATGATTGATGCTGCACTCCTGCCTTCCCAGCTCAGTATCCGGCCGCGGTCAGGGTGGTAGAAGGCCGGATTGCCGCCACTGGTGTATATGATGCGATACCACTGGTCATCCAGCTGGATGTTCTCGGAAAGAGAGACAAAATCGCCGACTGCACTTCCTTCCAGAGAGTCGACCAGACCTGTGGCAGATTGCGCCATCCAGCGGCCGTTACTGACGGTAACCGGGACTTCACTCTCTCCAAACCAGATGAATGGCGGATCGTTATATTCCACTCCAGGATTGAGCGGATCGAAGGAATCGAGAGGTCGGCGGCGCAGCCAGTTAAAAGAATTACGATTGGGGAAAATGTGGTGCCAGTTCGAAAGCAGATCGTGTATCCGGTCCTCTCCATACTGTGCACCCAGATACTGAACCAGGGCGTGACCGAATTTGTAGACCCGCTCCCAGTCGGGGTAGAGTCTCATAGCTCTTATCGTGGGGAGTCGATCGTTGATGATTGCATCCCTCATGTACATATCTGTCTCGGGATCCATCCTGTGACGGCCCGTTTCAGCGTCCCTTCCGATCGATTCGTATTCGGCCAGTCCCTCGGCGAACCAGACCGTCGGAAGCAGTTTTGAAATGTTATGAATGCCGTTGGCTTTGAATACGTGTTTGAGCTTGTGGATCATGTGGATATGCGTGTTCTCGTGAACGAGCACGTGGAGGAAATCGGAATTGCTGCCCATATAGGGGAATACGACCCTCCCTTTCGTGAACTCGGTGAAACCGGCCACACCCTCAGGCACGAATTCGGCTATAGTATTGGTCTGTTCGAAAGTGTGATGAGATGTATAGATGATCTTCGGTATTGTTTTCGATTTTGTATAGGTTCGCAGGTTATAGTCAAAGGTGGCCTCGAGGGTGCTGTCACTTTCCGTCACCAGGGTCCGTGCCAGGCGGGCCACCGGTTCGGCTTCCTGGTAGAAATAGAGAGTACTGCTGGGCAGTTCTATCGATCGCCATGAAAGGTTCCACCAGTTCACCTTATTGCGTGTCCAGGTGAACATCAGCGGCCAGCGGTCTGAGTAACCGCGGTTTGCCGGTCTGACCGAAATACCGGTGGGACTGCCAGGAGCGCCTGTCTGTGCGTAAACTGTATTTTCGGTCGGCAGAGTCAGTGCGGCTTCTCCGATGATAGTCGCGGATGCGATCAGCAGAACCATAAGGAGCCGGGTTATAGAAAATCGAGAGAAATCAAACATGCGTATCTATCATTCCATTTGCAGATAATGTCGAAAGACCATGATCAGGATCACTCGCAGAATGAGAAACGATTGGAACTTATGAACTATTTACCCGGTCGACAATCAAACATGGAACGGGGAAAGTCGGCTGGACCATCGGATAGTTCTGCCAGGACCGCACGCCGGACGGGTAGTTTTGTCTACTTCCTGGGAACGGTGGGTCTGATGACTGTCGGTATCCTGCTGTGGGTGGCCGATAACATCAGATACAGGGAGTTCCCTCCCGCGGCTCAGCTGAACGGACTTCAATCTGAAGTTACCGTAGTCTGGGACGACTCTGGCACAGCTCATCTGCAGGGTGAGAGCTGGGAGGATCTGCTCCGGGCGCAGGGATGGTTTCATGCCCGCGACCGTCTATGGCAGATGGAGGTGGCCCGCCTGGCTGGCCAGGGCCGCCTTGCGGAGCTGATTGGACCTCCTGCTCTTGCGGCCGACAGGGTGTTGAGGACGCTCGATCTTGTGAAGGCGGCCTCAGATCAGGTGGCGCGTCTTCCAGAGAAAAGCAGGCGCCTCATCCAGCACTACGTTGACGGGGTAAACGAATACCTCGATTCAGATGAGTATCAACCACCCCCCGAACTCTTTCTACTCGGCTGGTCTCCCGAAAGATGGACGATCGAATCTTCTGCACTGATAACTGTATTGCTGAGTCTCTCACTTTCCTCCAACTGGGCCCAGGAAGCGGTGGTGGCTTCCCTTGAGGCGGGTTTCGACGCCGCAGATGTTGCCCTGCTTCTGCCCGATTCGGTTGAGGGACCATACATAATCGAAAGCTCGGAACCCGGTTATTCAGAAAATCAGAATTACACCCGGGCGGATTCCTGTTTCGGCGACGGGTACTCTGCAGGGATCACCGCAGAGGAGTGGTCCCGGCTGGCCGGAGGGATCGGACTCTTCCGGGATCTGCTCGGTTTCGGTGACAGCGGCGGCAGCAATTCATGGGCTGTCAGCGGGGAGCATACGGAGACGGGAAAACCTCTGCTGGCCAACGACCCGCACCTGGCGATCCAGCTTCCCTCGATGTTTCTATCCACCGGACTTCATGTGGGGGATCGCCACCTGGTAGGGGTCGGCATACCGGGACTGCCCCTGATCATGAACGGCAGGTCCTCCACATTCGCCTGGGCTCTCACCAATTCGATGACCGATAACCAGGATCTCTATATTGAACGTCCGGTCGAGGGAGATCCCGGTCGTTACTGGTTCAGGGGGGAAACCTACCCCTTTTCAGTCAGGCAGGAGATCCTTGAGATAAGGTGGGGTAAACCGGAGGTGGTGGAGGTCCGATCCACCCTGCACGGCCCGATCATCAACGACGTTCTGCTCGATATGTTGAATGCCGAGCAGGTCCTCTCGCGCCTCGACAGCGAGAGGGAAGTGGCGGGTGATGGCCGGGTCCGGCCTGACGATGTAGCAGGATGGCTCGAAGGATCTCCTCCGATCGCACTGAGGTGGTCTACCCTGGAAACAGGTGATGAACTCCACGCAATGATAAGCCTGCTGGATGTAGAGGATTGGGATGGATTCCGCGACGCTTTCGCATCATTCGGCAGCCCCGGACAGAATGTGATCTACGCCGATACGTCCGGTTTCATAGGCTATCAGCTCGCCGGCAGGGTTCCGATCAGGCAGGGGTGGGATGGTTCCAGACCGGTGCCGGGATGGACAGGTGATTACGAATGGCAGGGATACATTCCATTCGACCGGCTGCCCCGTCTGGAAAAACCGGAGCAGGGGTGGCTGGTGACCGCCAATAACCGTCCTGTGGCCCCGGGCACCGGACCATTTCTGAGCAGGTGGTGGGTTCCGCCTCACCGCGCCAGGCGCATCGGCGAACTGCTGGCCGAAAGCGAAAACCACACGCCGGAGACCTTCGAAAATATTCAGAGAGACCTTCGATCTGAAGGAGCTCTAGAGATAGTGGCCGATCTGGCTCGAGTGCAAACCCTCTCTTCAGCCGGAAGGCAGGCCATGGCCGTACTGAGTGAGTGGGATGGACGGATCGATCTGAATGGAGCGGGAGCCCTCTACGAAGCTTTCGTGACAGGTTTCTTTCCCGGCCTGCTCGAAGATGAACTGGGATCGAACGGACTGCTCGATTACCTGGTTCTGCTCGAGTTCTACGACGGCAGGTATCCGGTTATCAGAAGAATGCTTCAACATCCTGACTCACCCTGGTGGGATGATGTGGGTACGGAGGATCGCGAGGGGCGGGATGAGATGGTGGACCGGATATTACAGAGTGCCTATGAAGAGATTACTGCGGAATATGGCTCCGATCCTGACGGGTGGCAGTGGGGTCGGAGGCACAGCCTTCTGATGAGACATCCCTTCGGATATCTGTGGCCTTTGAAGGGGCTCTTCAACAGGGGCCCCTTCGATATGGCAGGGGACAACGACACTATCTACAGCAGTCACTACCTGCTGAGCGATCCATACGCTGCTCAGGTAGTATCGACCTGGAGACATATAGCAGACCTGTCATGGCCACCTCAGGCCAGGCAGATCATGGCATCCGGCAATTCGGGGCACTTCCTTGCCGTCTCGTACGACGATCAGATCCAGGAATGGCTGGCCGGTCTGACCCGTCCTGCAGCTACTACATGGTCGCAGGTGCTCGCCGCAGAAACGCGGCGCATGCGGCTGCTGCCCTGAATTATTAAATTTGAGTTTGGTCAGGGCAGGCGCCGGTCGAGAAGAAGCAGGGTCTGCAGCAGGACATCGGCACCGGAGGCTGCGTCTTCGATGCGCGTGAATTCTGCAGGTGTGTGACTGAGGCCGCCGACACTCATTGCGAATATCATTCCCATCGGAGCAATCGCTGCGATCGATTGAGCATCGTGCCCGGCGCCCGATGGCATCACCCTGTGGCGATACCCGTACCGGGTCGCCGCCTCCAGAAGAGCCTGCATGACTCCCCGATCTGCTGGAGCAGGCGGGATCTGTGCCAGGGTACTCCACTCCACTTCAACCTTTTCCTCCCGGGCTATTCCGTTAAAACGTGCACGCAGATTGTCCAGAGCTCTCTGGAGTACGAGGCGGCTCGGATCGCGGATGTCGATTGTGAACCTGGCAGTCGAGGGTATGACATTCGGAGCTCCCGGCTCGACCTCCACCACACCGACCGTCCCTACCAGGTCCCCTCCCAGGTTGAGTACTTCCTCACGCACGCAGGTGATCATTCTGGCTGCAGCTGCCACCGGATCGTGACGGTCGGGCATCCGGGTGGTTCCGGCATGATTGGCAATGCCGGTCACGGTGATCTCGTATTCGTCGAGTGCTACGATTCCCTCCACGATACCCACCTGCAGGCCCTCCCTCTCCAGAATCCGGCCCTGCTCGATATGCATTTCCAGATAGGCGGCGATCTCTCCCTCGGAGCGCTGTGCATTTCTGGTCTGATCGGGTTCGAGACCCATCTCTGCGAGCAGTTCCCCCAGACTTCTTCCACCATAGATTCTGGCCAGGTCTGAATCGTCGAAGGTTCCGATCCAGCCGCGACTGCCCACCAATCCTCCCTCTTCGTCGCTGAAAGAGACAATCTCCAGTGTATGTTCAAGTGATATCCCGAGGTCGGTCATGGTATGAACCAGCTCGAGGGCGACCATCAATCCGAGGGCACCGTCGAAACGACCACCTTCAGGAACAGAATCGAGATGCGATCCCAGTACAAGTGACGATCTGCCCGATCCGGTTCCGGGGAGGGTACCGATAATGTTCGCAACCGGATCGATCTCGACACTCATGCCGGCCATTTCAAGCTGGGATGCGAACCAGCGGCGCGCCTCCAGATCGGATGCCGAAAACGCCCGCCGGTTGATTCCACCGGTTACCGGATTCCTGCCTATCTCTCCGAGGGTGAGCAGTGAGCTCTCAAGGCGCGATTGATTGATGTGCGGAAGGCCGTCGGCTGTTCGGTGGGCTCCCATGATCTGAATATCGGTACTTCCTGACGGGTCCGATGATCCCATAACGAACATGAGTATCAGTGCCGCCGGCAGCCAGCTCCGTTTCACAGTCCTGTCAGCTCCGGCGGCCTATTATCATACCGATCTCGGCTGAGGCTGCTGTCTTGACAAGGTCACCTGCTATGAAGGGCCAGAAACCGGCTGCTGCAGCCTCGGTCGGGCTCAGATCCATCAGGAGGGAGAGCCAGAAGGTTCCGGCCACCAGGATGAACAGACCGCTGGCCAGCAGTGCCGCGTACACCCGCAGCCTTTTCAGGTGGCTCCCTGATAACGCACCTGCCAGATAGGCTGCCAGGGGGCAGGCGAGCAGGTATCCTGCTGTCGCGCCTGACAGGTGAGCCAATCCGGCACCTCCACCTGAAAACACGGGGATACCCATTGCGCCCACCGCAACATACAGTCCTATGGAGAGGGTACCCCATCCCGGGCCCAGTACGACACCTGCCAGCAGCACGAAGAAAGTCTGCAGTGTCAACGGTACGGGCGTAAATGGCAGCGGTATCCTGACCTGGGCGCTAAGAGCGGTTGCGACGGTAAAAGCGGTCACCCATATCGCAATCTCGATGGCTCGGTTTCGGATCAGCGGCTCTGTGGCAGCGCGCGCAAGATTGGCTGTCTGCATCATTCCTCCTATCGGAACAGAACAGGGTGGATAGTGAACACTAATCAGCCCTTCTCCAATGTGTCAATGGGCAGCTACTCTGATCGGAATATATGCCCCTGAGTGTCCCAGAGAATGTGCATGTTATCAATGATAGAGGGTTTGTGGTAAGATCAGAATGGTCTTTCGCTGAAGGAAGGCCAAGTTACCGAGGATCGGGCCTATGCTACGCTATTGCAGTTATACCTTGATTTGCGTCTGCTGCTTCTCTCTCCCTGGATTGACCGGGTGCGTTAAACGGGTTTATGAAGCACCGGGATTGTCGCCCGGCAATGTCATGGCTGTCGGAAGTGACATGAGAGTCGAAACTTTCGAGGTTGATGATTGGGAAGTCAGAGTCTTCCGCATGCCCATAAAGGAAGGGAACAGGCGGCTCTACCAGTTCTCCGTCCTCACGGGCGGAATCCTCGACCGAACCTATACGCTCGATCAACTTGAGGATGGAAGCTGGGTCCTGATCGAGAAGAGGTCGGACGGAATAATGGATACGAAAAAGAGTTTTGGTGCAGAGCCATCCTACCTGGCGGTAAAGGGAGATGTAATCGATCTGCTCCGAGAAGGCGATTGAGAGGTCAACCATGCGCTTCAGACTGATCACACTGGCAATAACCCTGGCGGGATTCCTGGTGATCAACTATCTGGGAAACGAGAGGGGACAGGCCCTGATATTGAGTCCGGAGGTTCCAGGTTTCTCCTCTGACAGCACCGGTGAGGTGGAGAGCCTGCAACTGGCAACAGAGGCATATGCACAAATCGGGCAGGCGCTTGCAGGGACCAGGATGATGCTCGACACACTGGATGCCATGGGCGTTCGTACTGGCAGTTCAGAGGAACTGCGACAGTGGAACCGGGCAGGTTTGAAGAAATTCGAGCAGCTGCGCATGGCTTTTCTACTCAGTCAGATCGTATGGCGCCAGACGATCGCAAATCTTCTCTGGGCGGTTTTTACGACTGCAATCCTGCTTCCCGCAGCACTTCTTCTCGATCGTCAATACCCTGGCAGGCACCAGAAATCTGCGGATGAGGCGGAACCGGCTGATTCAGGTGACTCAGGTGAGTCTGATGCAGATCTGTAATTTTGAGCAATGAGCCCACTGCGCAAACTACTGTTCCTGCTGTCACTCATCGTCGTTCTTTTCATCGTCGGAACGGTCGGTTACATGATCGTGGAAGGCACCTCTTTCATCGACGGACTCTATATGACGGTTATAACTCTGGCGTCTGTCGGTTATCGGGAAATTGTACCGCTGAGTACGCAGGGCAAGATATTCACCATAGGTCTTATCACACTGGGTGTTGGAACGGTCAGTTTCACGATTTTCACGATAGGCGGGATCGTTGTCGAAGGTCAGGTCCGGAAGATACTGGGGAGGAGACACTTGGAACGGCAGATAAAGGCCCTCAACAACCACTATATCATCTGTGGTTTCGGAAGGATGGGAAGGGTATTGGTGCACCAGCTTGCCCGGGAAAATGTACCCTTCGTTGTAATCGAGAACAACGAGGAGAAACTCAAGCTGGTGGCCGCGACAGATTACCTGTACGTCGTCGGAGACGCCACTATTGAGGATGTGCTGGAGGCTGCGAATATCAGGAAAGCGCGGGGTCTGATCACAACGGTTGCATCCGATGCAGACAATCTGTTCATAACCCTCTCGGCGCGCGGTTTGAATCCGGAGATGTTCATCATGGCCAGGGCGTTCGATGAACGGAGCGAGGGGAAGCTGCTCAGGGCGGGTGCCAACAGGGTTGTAGATCCCTATAGAATAGGCGGTATGCGCCTGGCCCACGCTATCCTGCGACCGGCCGTTGTGGAATTCATGGAGTTTGCAACACACAGGGCACACCTGGAGCTGGAGATGGAAGAGCTCAGAGTGATGGAGAGGAGTCAACTCTCGGGAGTTACCTTGAAGGATTCACAGATACGAACCCGGTTCGGGTTGATGATCATCGCCATAAAGAGGAATGACGGATCGATGCTGTTCAATCCACCATCGGATACTGTTATCGATGAAGGTGACGTGCTTATAACGATAGGTAAATCTGAAGATCTGCAGGACCTCGAGACTATACTCACTACTCCTGCTGTTGCGTAGGTCTGAGGGGACTGTTCAGTTCGAATCTGACGTCCTGTTCAGGCAGGTACTGCGCCACAAGCACCCTGGTGTTGCACTCGATCAGATATACAACCCTGCCGGCCATTCCAGTCACTTCCACATTCCACACACTGAAAGATCCTGCCGGAGTGGTCGCGCTGGTCTGATTCACTACCCTGATGGTGATGGTGACCGGGCGATCGCTGGTCGGGTCGAAGAGGTTCGCTCTCCACCTCAAACCGCTTTCCAGGGGCAGGGCACTGATGAGGAGGTCTACACTCTGATTGTCGAACCATCCCCTGAGCGGAAAGCTCTCCTTGATCATGACCGGAGTTGTCGCAGCCTGGCCGATTCCACTCCATACGATTGAACCGCTGACTATGAGAGAATCTGCACTGGAAGCATAGGTTATCCTGGCTGTGGTTGACCCTTCACCCGGCTGGTAGATGAAGGTGGATGATTCGATGGGAACCAGCGAGCCCGATTGAACCGTAAGGCTTCCCCTCTGAATGCGCGATCCCCGCAGGTCGCTCATCGATACGATCCGGTCGTTTTCCCTGCGTATCGTGCTGGTCAGTTCACCGAACCGGCTGCCGCCGGCGGTGACCTCATAGACCCATTTCCCTGTGGGTATCTGGTCTGTCTGCAGAGGCAGTTCCTCACCCTGCAGGACGAGCAGAAAGGGAACGAGGCACAATTGCCGTATCAGATGCATCTGGCTCCTGTCATATGCATATTTTAATCACTCTCTGCACTTTTTACGAATGGTGCAACGGCTCCTCGACGTCTAATGTGCAGACGTCTTAGAATCAAGGTAGTTCGTTGTTTAAATGCGATTCAGGGCACTTGGTTTAAACGGGGATCGAGATTATGCGTCTTAATCTGATCGAAAAGAAGGTGGTCCGTGCGGTCGGAGTAGCTCTTGCCGTCGTGGCAGTAGCGTTCGTGGGACTCGCCATGGTCGGACGTTATCGAATATTCTCTGAACAAAAAGAGCTCGAGCAACGTCGTCAATATGAGCAGGAGATGGCTCAGCTGATGGAAGAGGAACTGCTGGCCGAGGGGATGCCGCGGGGAGTTGTTCGTGCTACACTGGGTCCGCCCGATTCTACTTTCGGGGAGGGTGAACTTTCTGAAACCTGGTATTATTTCCAGACGAACAACTACGGAGAGGTTCTGCTCAAGTTCGAAAGGGATCAACTGATTCAGGTCGAAAGGATTCAGGAGGACACCGATCCTCCTTTAAGCCGGTTACAATAAGGAAAGCATATGTCCGTAAGACGTCTTGTTTCCACCACCACACTCATACTGCTGCTGGTCGGTCTGACCGCGGTGCCTGTCATGGCTCAGTTCACTCCCCGGTTCAGCACTCAGAAGAAGGGTCCGCCTCACCAGTGGCATATCGGGTTTGGCAGTACGGTGGTGAACCTCGGCGACCACTCAAATGAATACTGGCCTGTTCTCAATGAGGCGGTCCCTATCCTGCAGCTCCGGCTGGGTGTGGCGATCCCTCTCAAAGGGGAGACTCTGTTCCTCCTTCCAGAGGTTGAAGCACATTTTGCGTCAACCTATGGTGAATATGTGGATCCTCAGACACAGATCTATTCGGACGTGAACAGTATCAGCCAGCAGGGTTTCTCCGTACTTTTAAGTGTGATGAAGACGGCAGATGAACGCCGCACGCTGTGGGGAGGAGGTCTCGGCTACTATACTACAAAACATAATCCTGTTACTCCTGAGAGTATGGGTCTTTATGATCCGCCGCTCGAATTTTTTCGGGATCCCTTCATGCACATGGGCATAGGTATGCAGCTCTTCGCGGCGAGGTCGATACTCTCGATCAGGGAGGACATCAACCTGATGCTCGAGGGACGGTACAAGGTAGCACTGATGGATGGGATTTCTGGCGAAATACAGCTCCTGATGAGCGAGTTTATAATCTCTGCATTCCTTACGATAAAATAGATACAAACCAGTCCCCCTTAGATTGGGATCGTGATTTCATTGGATAGATTGAGACCCACCGACAGCGGAACGGCTCTGATATATCTGCTTGCAGTCAGTCTCATTATTTCGTCACTCAGCGCGTGTGATCACGGTATGGGACCGGTCGGCGCTGGTCCCACCGGTCTGCGAGGCAGGGTTACGCTGCTGGGAGAATGGCCTCCAGATACCGGGATCGTGGCTGTAGCGCTTTTCGTTGAGAAACCGGTCAGTTCGGAGAGCGATTTTCCCGTCAAATTCAAACAGGCTCCGGCCGGCAGCTCTCAGTTCGATTACGAGTGGGAATTCTCAGCGGGAGGAGTGTTCGGGTACCTGGTTGTTGTCTGGCTTGCCGAGGGCGCCAACCTTTTCGATATCGGTGCGTGGGTGGAAATCGGATTTTATGCCGAACCGGGATCTCCCGATCAACCGGGTGAGGTCCTCATAACACCGAGTGAGTTCCTGAGGATAGATCTGACCGGTGATTTCTCCAGAGTTCCCGGCAGCAGGCAGGATGCAGAGGGGAAGGGACCGTGAGAACCCTTCTTCTGCTGTTCCTGCTGCAGGCTGGACCTGTCGAGGGCCAGACAGGTACCGGGACTATCGCGGGGACCGTCTCTGATGCGGGCAGTCACCTGCCCCTGCCTGCTGCCAATATCATCGTCGAGGGAACCGTGCTGGGCGCCATGTCCGGCAGAGAGGGCCAGTACCGGATACCTGAGGTCCCGGAGGGCCTGTACAGGATTCGATTCTCCGTGATGGGTTACAGGACTGAAATGCGCCGGGTAACCGTAATATCCGGAGTCACAATTTCAGTAGATGTTGAACTTCAGCAGATACCGCTGGCCCTGCCCGATGTGGTTGTAACCGCCGCCAGAAAAGAGCAGAGGATAGAAGAAGCGGCGTCATCTGTGGCTGTGGTTACCTCCCGGCAGCTTGAAATCAGGTCGGCACCGCGACTCGACACGGTTCTTCCGCTGGTTCCCGGTGTGACGATGATCGATGATCAACTGGGCATAAGAGGATCAACCGGATACAACAGGGGGGCGGGGGGGCGCGTTCTGGTTCTGCTGGATGGCGTGCCTGCCATGGGGGGTGATTCGGGCAATGTGCGGTGGGATACGCTGCCCGCGGAGGTGGTGGAGCGGGTTGAGGTTGTAAAGGGGGCTGCCAGCTCTCTCTACGGATCCTCTGCAATGGGCGGTGTTGTCAATGTTCTGACCCGATCTGCCCACCGCGGTCCATCCACATATGCACGATTGAGAATCGGCAGCTGGGATCAACCCTACTTTCAGGAGTATCGTTTCAAGAAGGAGCGAAAATATACCAGGGGGGGTGAAGCAACACTCGTTCGACCTGTAGGAGGGCTGGGTCTGCTGGTATCCGGCGGGTATGAGTTCACAGATGGATTCAGAGAGAATGGGTGGGGACGCTACGGTCATCTGCTCATGAAGGTTGAAGGACCGGAGGGGAGGGGAGACCGCTGGAATGCAGTAGCCACGCTGGCCAGAAATGAGCGGGGGCATTTCGTGGAGTGGAGGGAGGTGAACGACCCGTATGAAGTGGCGGTGACGTCCAGAGGAGACTGGCTGCGGTCGGACAAGGTGATGGTTACTTCCACCTGGCGGCGTCTGCTCGGTACCGGTGCCTACCTGCAGCTGCAGCCCCACATCTTCGGAGTGAAGTGGAAGAACTTCTTCCATGACAACGATGACTCAGCCGAGGTACTGCGCTCCGCTCTTGACTTTCAGGCAGTATCTGCATCCCGTATCGGAACTCTGACAATGGGCGCAATGGCGGCCACTACAGGAGTGGATGCCACCATGTACGGTCAGCACCGCGTATGGGAGAGTGCCCTCTATATGCAGGACGAGGCAGAGGTGACCGGCTCAATCCGGATAAGTGCCGGAGGACGGTTAGACCTTCACTCCACTGATGCCACACCGACACGCCTGGTATTCAGCCCGAAGGCAGCCCTGATCCACACACCTGCTGAGAACCTGGTGCTACGACTTACTGCCAGCCGGGGGTTCCGTGCGCCGAGTGTCGCCGAAACATTCATTTCCGCTGCTACCTCCGGTTTCACGGTGATCCCGAATCTGGAACTGGAACCGGAGACCATGTGGAGCGGGGAGGTGGGCGGGAGCTGGATGCCGCTGGCGGTTGTCAGGATCGAGGGATCACTCTTCGTCAACAGGTATTCCTCAATGATAGAGGGGGTAAGAGTGACAGGCGGCGACATCCAGTTCCGCAATCTGCACCGGGCCCGACTTCAGGGTGCCGAACTGGCGCTTCAGGCTGCTCATCCCGACGGCTGGCTCCGGGGTGGGGCGTCATACCTCTGGCTCTCAGCCCGAAACCTGGATGACGGGAGAGTGCTGGCTTACCGCAGGCCGAAACGGGGCACCATTACGGTGGAAGTGACGGGGCGCTGGTGGAGTATCGCTACAGACCTGCTCTACGGAGCCACCATGGGCCGGACCGCGGTCTACGAATACGACAGGCGTATTCCTTTCTATCGAGTTGACGGGCGTCTCTCCGCCCGCTTTAAAGGGATGAGGGTGATAGTGCAGGGACGCAACCTGACCGAATACTCATACACCGACATCGAACGCAACCTCTCTCCGCCGCGCGAGTGGCTGATGTCACTCGAATGGTCGTGGTGACCGGGAGGAAAACCGCCCCTTTTCACAGATACTCTCTGACACTTCCTGTCTTCCTTCTGTGCGGTCTGCATCTTCTCCTTTCCTCATGCTCGCAGTTGACCGCTTCCGAAGAGTGGGTTTCAGTTGATCGCGTGATAGATGGCGATACCCTGCTGCTGGAGGATGATCGACGGGTCCGTCTGCTGGGGCTCGATGCTCCTGAAATGGGTAGGGGAGGTGGGTCCCCGGAATGTTTTGCACCCGAAGCGACTGCTTACCTGACCCTTCTCATCAGTGAAACTGAAGGGCGTATCCGCCTCGAAACTGATAAGAGGCGTCTGGATGTGTACGGACGCGTACTCGCTTACCTGTGGAACAGGCAGGGGGAGATGCTCAACGAAAAGATATTGAGGGAGGGGTACGCACTATTTGTGCCGGAAAGCGACGCAATCAGATGGAACGACAGGCTCCGTCAGGCAGGAGAGGAGGCAAGGAGATCCCTGAGAGGACTGTGGCATCCGGATGCCTGTCCTTAGTGCCCCTGGTGCCCTGTACCGGATTACAATGGTTGCCGAATCGCTGCAGCCGGGTTAATGTGTGGCCGACCGATAAGAGACTTCTGCAATTCTCATTAAGGGTACTGGAGTGACTTCCGATAGTGAAAAGCGTTCAGTGAGTATATTAAGCAGGATCAGGGGTATGAAGCTCCATACCCAGATCCTGATAGCTCTGATCCTGGGGGCTGTCCTTGGTCCTGTACCTTTCCTGAAGAGCTTTGCCATAGCGATCAAACCACTAGGTGATGCATTCATCAACCTGCTGGTCATGGTAGTGGTTCCTCTTATCATGGCCTCCCTGATAGTCGGAACGGCCAGCCTGGGGGATCTGCGCAAGCTGGGGCGCATCGGAGCCAAGACGGTCGGTTTCTATCTGTTCGCAACGGCACTGGCAGTGACCTTCGGTCTGGCTGCGGGCCTGATCCTCGGGCCCGGTACCGGAATGGACGATGAGATCAGGGACCGGATGGTTGCCGAGTATGCCGAGAATGCCTCGGCGAGGGTCGATCAGGCCATAGCCCAGCGGGAGAAGACATCTATCGGAGAATTCCTGGTGCGGATCATACCGCGCAATCCCTTCAAGGCGATGGCAGATACAGATTTCCTGGGGATCATTTTCTTCGCACTCCTCTTCGGGATCACCTTGACACTTCTGGCCGAGGAGAAGCGCAAACCGATTGTGGATGTGCTCAATTCGGTGAACGACGCCATGATCATGATGGTCAAGCTGGTGATGAAGGTGGCTCCGATCGGCGTCTTTGCTCTCATAGCAGCGGTGGCCGCCCAGTTCGGCTATCAGGTTCTGCTGCCTCTGCTGAAATACGTGACGATCGCCGTGGGGACGATGATCGTCTATGCGGTCCTCTTCTACCCTCCCATCCTCCGTATGGTGGGAATGCCTCCTCTGCTCTTCTTCAAGCGTTATTACGAGGTGATGCTCTTCGCCTTCTCCACTTCCTCCAGCAATGCCACACTGCCGCTCAACCTGCAGGTTTCGGAGGAGGATCTGGGGGTCTCAAGCGATGTGGCCTCCTTTGTGCTTCCGCTGGGTGCCACGGTGAATATGAACGGTACCGCCATCTACCAGGGTGTGAGTGTGATATTCATCGCCCAGGTAGCGGGCTGGGATCTGACCACGGCAGACCTTCTGAACGTGATCCTAATGGCCACTCTCGCATCAATAGGCGCCGCGGGTGTACCGGGCATCGGCATGGTGACCCTGACTCTGGTTCTGACCCAGCTCGGGATAGACCTTACCTGGATAGCGATGGTTGTGGGTGTCGAGCGGATTCTGGATATGACCAGAACGGCGGTCAACGTCACCGGAGACACTGTATGCGCCGTGTTTGTAGCCAAGACAGAAGGAGAACTGGTCATACCGGCAGAGGACCACATCTGACAATGCCGGTCTGATTTATCAGGTGAACAGGAGCGCGATAATCGTATAGAGGACGACTCCGAATCCGGCGGCGATCGTCGCTATCGGCATCTGAGTCGTAACGTGATCCATGTGGTCTGAACCTGTGGCCAGGCTCGAGAGTATCGTTGTATCGCTTATCGGTGAGCACTGATCGCCGTATACGGCTCCTCCCACCACCGCCGAGAAACACAGAGTAATGAATAGAGGATCGGGATTGACCGCCCACGCCAGCGGCATAGCTATGGGAAAGACGACCGCGTAGGTGCCCCACGATGATCCGACGGCAAAAGCTGTAATCATGCATACCAGCATCAGTATGGCCGGCAGCAGGAAGGGTACGATCACTTCTGCAGTAGTGCGGATCAGGAAGTTGGCGGTTCCCAGCGATCCTGAAACCCTCCCCAGGGTAACCGCCAGTGCAAGGATAATCGCCCCCAGTGTCACTCCCTTTACGCCATCGAGGAAGCCCTCGATGACCTCACCCAGGCTCATGCCCTTGAAGAGTGCCACGAGCATTGCCGACAGCACCGCAAGTACGAACGCTTCGTTTATCGGGACCCGGCCGAGCCAGATTAAACCTCCAAACGCAATTCCGATGAGCGTCAGGATCGGGAATATGAAGTCCACATTGCTGGTCGGATAGTCGGCCGGAACCTTCAGCTCTGTCAGTTCCCTGCTCGACATGGTGTGCGCGTCGGGTCTGTCCAGTTCGCCGGTTGAGGTTACCCGTTCTATCGCGCGCTTCATCTTGCCGAAAACGAAAGGATTCACTTCGAGGGCGAATGTGTAAGTGAACAAAACCGCAAAGATCGCATAGAAATTGAAGGGTATCGCCCTGTAGAAGAACTGTTCAGCCGCTATCGCGTCGGCGAACAGCGGGATTGTACCGGCAACCAGTCCGGCAACGTAGGAAGGCCAGACATTCAGCGGAATCACGGTCGCTATCGGTGAAGCGGTTGAATCGATGATGTAGGAGAGTTCCTCGTGAGAGACCTTTGCTTCGTCGCATACCGGACGCACCGTCGATCCGGCCAGGATCGTGCTGATCGTTCCTCCCTGGTGGAAAACTGTTCCCATGAAGCAGGCGAAGAATTTGGCTGTCCGCCGACCTTTTACAACTCTGGCGCCCAGCCATCGGGAGAAGTGCTGTGCGCCGCCCGTACGCGTCCACAGTCCGATCAACCCTCCCAGGCACCAGAGGTATACCAGCAGTATCTGGGCGAACGATTCAGTGCCGACGGCAGGAAGAAGATAGACGGCGATTATGTTGAACTGTCCGCTGACAATACCTCCTGCGACGATTCCCAGGAAGAGCGCCGAAACGACCTCCTTGGTCCAGAAACAGAGAGCCAGGGTGAGCGCGGCAGGTACGATCGACCAGAATCCGAAGTCATTCTCGCCGGGAACCTGGCTTATGAAGTCAGTGCTGGTTCTGAGAAGGAGCAGAAGACCCAGCCCGATGAGGGCCAGAGTCCAGTTCACGCGTTTACGCATATTCTCAGGTGATCTCAGAAATCAGCTGCGGCGCGTTCGGCCGAACCGTAGATATTGAAAATCGAATCGAGCTTGGCGATGGAGAAGAGGCCGCGTGCCTTGTCCTGAAGGCCGGCTACTTTCAGTTCACCTCCGGCATTGCTCAGAGTTGTGCTGGAAGCCATGACGGTACCCAGACCGACACTGTTCAGCCAGTTGACCTTGCTCATGTCGAGGACGACGTTGACTACACCCCGTTCCACCAGTTCCTTGATCGTGTCGTGAATCGCGGTCGTGTCGGGCCCTCCCATCAGCTTTCCCTTCAGAGAGAGTACCGCAACATCACCGATCATCTTTTTAGAAATTGCCATTCAGGCATCTCCTCGTGATTGTCCGCCCGGTGCGAGAGGCTGAATCCAACAGGCTCCGGCTCCATATTCGAGGGCGAGTCTAATAATACTTCTGAAGGCGGTCAAGCCTCAGAATTCCTCGGTTGAAGAGCGAGTAAGGCTAGAAAACAACAAGGGTCATCGTTTTCTCGACACCCTCCATCTTGCGAACCTCCTCCTCCACTATTTCGGCGATGAGGGCATAATCCTCGGCCTCGACCTCCGCGATCGCATCGTAAGGCCCGGTGATGGTGAACGCGGCTTTTACGTGCGGAGCCTCTCTCAGCTGGGAAACGATCTGGCTGACAACACCCGGTTCAACGTTGACGAGAACAAATGCTTTTGCAGACATGTCAGAACACTCATTCTTCTTAGTAGGCGATGGTATTATCACTTCAGGTCATGTCTGAACATGTCGCCTTAATGGCCTGTGAGCAAGACAAAGGAGACATTGTCATGTTTGTCCGAATTTTACGCTGCCTTCCGGTCGCGCTGCTTTTATCTGCCGCACTGGTTGTTGAAGTATCGGGACAGGAGAAGGGGAGGGATTTCTTTCCCCCGCAGCAGGCCGGTGGAGGAGGGGGTCCCGGTTACGCTCTGGTTCAGCTTTCTCTTCCCGACCTGGACAATCGCCTTCTTTCCATGGGACTGGAAGGCCTGCCTGAATGGATTTCTCTTGTAGGAGCCAATGGCCATTTTCAGATCGGATCTCTGATGATAGGCGCGTTCTCACTCAGTGGTTCTGTGAATCGCAGCAGCAGCAGCGGTGGTATCTCGAGAGAGGCTTCGGTGGTACTCTCTTACAGTGGGATAACAATCGGATACGTCAAAGCCGTCAGTAACATAAAACTGACACTGGGTGGATCCTTCGGAGCCGGGAGTCTGGTGACCAAGCTGAGCCGCTTCCCGCAGACCGTTCGAACGTGGGATGGGGTCTGGTCCTATTACGAGACGGGATTCTCCGGTTCGGTGGATTCGGCCACTCTGGATATTTCATCCGTTCTCGCCGGCAATTATTACTTCTTCGAGCCCTTCGTGAGTATACGCTACTGGCTCATGCCGCTGGTTGCAGTTGATCTGAGCGCGGTTTACGGGCTGGCGGGTATCGGAGCCGGAAAGCTCGAACTGAACGGCGAGAGCATAGCTGATGCTCCGAAATTAAACCTTTCAGGGATGGGAGTGAAGATCGGTATCTTCTTCGGGTTCTGATTCACGTTCAGGCAGGTCAGCCTCCAGCATGACCGCCTTATCTATTACGACTCCCTTATCGTCGCCATCGGCGGAAGGGCCGGCCGGCTCGGCCCAACGTGGTACATCCATAGTGTACCGATAGAAGGAGAGCTGGCCTCCCAGGTAGACCATCCTGATCCAGATCGTGGCTATTATAAATCCCTGCTGGACCAGGAGCATCACGATCAATCCGGATGTAGTGGCGCCGCTGCCCATTGTGATGAGCAATCCGTACACTGCTGCCATCAGGATGGCAAGAAAAGTCGTCAGGTAAAAGAGCCCCATCGTCTTCTTCAGATTGTTCAGGGAGAATGCGATCGCGCCAAGCAGCGCAGGAAGGAGCCCCAGCTTGTGCCAGGCCACTGCGGCAACACGTGTATAATCCATCACCATACGGATAAAGAATGCGAAAACCAGGAGCAGTACGGTTCCCAGCCAGTCGAGAAGAACTGGAGTCCACTCTGTTGTAGCCTCACTCCTGACATTGAAAACGAGCCGCTGCCAGTTTGTGCCCGCTACTTCCCACAGCAGCCAGTAAGCGATATTGGCGACCACTACTATTGCTGCCAGAATCATGAAATAGCGGCCCGCCCTGTCGAAGAAGAAGCGGAGAGTGAACCGGGCCTCCTCTTCGGCGAAGAGGCCCAGAATGCCTCCGGTCAGGAATGTGGTTATCAGCAGATAGAGGATGCCGATCCAGAACAGTTGAGCAGGGAGGCTGCTCCGCAGATCACCCCTCACATACCGTTCGAAATTCACGAGAAGCGTTGTAACGCCCTGCTGCCATGGCCTCACGGATGATGCCACATCATCTGCCTGGCCTCTGGAAGAGAGGAACTCCTGATACCAGAGCCAGTCGAATCCTTCTGCCATTCGTTCTGCCGACTCGCTGTTCGACAGGTTGGCATCCAGAGCTTTATACACAGGTATGGCCACCGATCCTGCGAGAGCGAGGTTGAAGAGGTAAACCACCAGCAGTGCCCGCCAGTGCCGGGTTGCCAGAGTGAT
>CAZWVF010000024.1:34473-36649 GCA_964637695.1 uncultured Gemmatimonadota bacterium
CTGATGAAGGCGAAGAACTCGAGAACCGACTGCATCCAGAAGAACCAGCGCAGGGCAAGTTTCCGGGCACCGCGGCGATCGGCCGTGCCTATCCATGAGTTGTTGCTGCGGTTAATGTCGAGGACCACTATTTCGCGCGGATCCACCACTACCTTTTCAATCCGGCTCTCCCCTTCGTAGGTAAAGGTATGCCTGCGATCCACGCCGTCCCATCTTTCGATGACCTGCCGGCCGTCGTCGAACTGAACCAGAATCTCGACAGGGAATATTACCTCACCGGGACGGCTGATCGTAACCTGTGTGATCCACTCCATCTGATCGGCCTGCTCCCCTGTTGCTGTCCATTCGGGACCTCCCTCGGGAGCCGTGTCTGGACGCACGATAGAGCCGCGAACCTCCTCACGGCTGCTGGAGCGCACTTCTCCCACCGCGTAATCAATTACATCGGCACTGTGGTAGAACTGATCGAAAAACCAGGTCATGTCCATGCCCGAAACCTCATTGACGATCTCGAAGAAATCTTCAGGGACGGGGTGCCTGAATTTCCAGCGGTCGTAGTAAGTGGAGAGTACCTCTCTGTATGTCTCCCATCCCAGAAATCCCTCCAGCGTCCAGTGCATCAGTTCGGTCTTGTTGTATGCGTTACCTCCGTAAGCGAATCCCGGTTTCAGATAACTCGGGACGTCGAGGGGCACCACCTTGGCTATGCTCCGGTAGCGGGGTGCTGCCGCCCACTTGAAGGGGATCTCCACCTCTTCCAGAACGATGGGGAAGTTGAAGACTGTAACCGATTCGTGATTGTGACCATACGTGACTTCCTGCACACGCGATTCACTGTACGAATTGAATCCCTCGTCGAGCCAGGCATCCACCGTTTCGTTGTTTCCCACGATACCGTACCAGTATTGATGGCCGAATTCGTGAATCGTAACGCCCTCCGGTCTCAGCACTCCTTCAGCGGCAAAGAGCGGGGCACCTCCGGTAAAGAAGGTGGGATACTCCATTCCACCTGCGCCCGAATTGAATGCGGGATCAACTATCGTCGCTGTCGTATAGGGATAGGGTCCGAACCATTCGCTGTAATATCTGATGCCGTATCTGGTTGCCTGCAGGTAACGATCCTTCAGACCCTTGTGTTCGGGGCAGAGAAGGAGGGTTATCTCGGTGGAGTAGCCGGGCAGGAATTCATATTCTTCGGTAAACACCAGGTATTGGGGCCAGGCGGTCCAGGCAAAATCGTGGACCATCTCCTGGCGGAATCTGTGCGTGGTCGTCCCATCCTCTTGTATATCGGGTCGTCCTACCAGCACGCCGGTTGCACCGACCACGCAATCGCTGGGGACGTTCAACCGGACATCGTAGGTTCCGTAATCGGCGAAATACTCGACAGGAAAGTACTGGTGTGCTTCCCAGCCGTCGTCTGTCAGGACTCCGATCTTTGGAAACCACTGGGCCATGAAGTAGTAGTCGCCGATGTAGCCGGTACGGGAAACGGTTCTGGGCACCTTGGTCGTGAAATCGATCCTGAGACGTACCTCCCCTCCGGCGGGAAGGGGGCGGGGAAGCTCCACGCTGAACAGAGTCTGATCGTATTTATTGCCGTCGTCGGGCTGTATGTAGGCAAATGTTTCCAGGATATCTTCCCTGGCAAAGAACATGTTTGTCTCGACCTCGACGCCTGTGACCTGGAGCCAGGCAAGCCGTTCTTCCGGATAGTCGGCCGGTATTTTCCTGTTGTTCAGAGTGAGCCATGTGCTTCCGTCGGTTTTCCATGCGTTGTAATAGGCATGGAACCGCAGTTCGGTGACGGGGTGGGTGGTTGTATTGCGGAACGTGACTACTTCGTAACCGGAAACTGTATGTGCTTCCCTGTCGAGTTTCACGTCTATCTCGTAGGATGCCACAGGTCTGAAACCGGGTTCAGGAACAGCCACCCCCGAAGGAAGCTGTGCCATGGTTCCTGACAGCGGTAAATGGATCAGAAACAATATGGCCGGTAAACGGAGATGCCTGAGAATGGGCCGCGATAACTTCAATTGCATTCTTGACTGCATCAATAATTCCTGACGGTTGACCTGGTACACAGTTCCGCAATTACGCCGGCATTCAAACGCCGGTGCATTCCGGTCGGCCGCATTGCCCGTCGTCGCGATAGACACCACTATCCCTCCTCCTC
>CAZWVF010000025.1:0-35420 GCA_964637695.1 uncultured Gemmatimonadota bacterium
ACGCTTGCACATACAAGCCCCTTCTCAACAATCTGGGTTCGGATCTCTTCAGGCAGGGGCCCGCTGTTGCCTATGCAGGTCGTGCAGCCGTATCCGACGACGTGGAAACCGAGTTTCTCGAGGTAGGGCAGCAATCCCGCCTTCTCCAGATAATCTGTCACCACCCGGCTACCCGGTGCCATGCTGGTCTTGACGCAGGATGGGACCTTGAGTCCTCTCTCGACGGCTTTCTTCGCCAGCAGCCCCGATCCGAGCATCACAATCGGATTTGAAGTATTGGTACACGATGTGATCGCAGCCAGTACAACGTCACCATCCCGGAGTTCATGCTCCTCACCACCGGTATCCTCCAGATCCGTCGCGGCATCTGCCGGCCCACGTTCGTCGCGTCCGAATCCCCCCTCCTCCACCGGCAGTGACAGACTCTCAAGGAAACTTTCCTTCATGACAGAGAGTGTCTTCCGCTCCTGCGGAAGCCGCGGTCCGGCCAGGGAAGGTTCGATCGAATCGAGATCCACCTCGACAACCTGCGAGTAATCGACTTCACCCTTTCCGGGAATCCCGAAGAGATCCTGCGCCTTGAAGTAAGAGCGGACAAGATCTACCTGTTCGTCACTGCGGCCGGTCTGGCTGTAGTAGCGCAGGGTCTCCTCATCCACAGGGAAAAATCCCATTGTTGCCCCATACTCGGGTGCCATGTTTGCGATCGTCGCCCTGTCGGGCAGTGTGAGCGCCCCGGCACCTTCACCGAAAAACTCAACGAACTTGCCTACTACACCGGTCTTCCTCAGTACTTCGACAACTGTCAGTACCAGATCAGTGGCCGTGACACCCTCTCTTAGCCGGCCGTTCAGATGGACACCGACAACGGCCGGCGTCAGGAAAGTCACCGGCTGGCCCAATAGAGCGGCTTCGGCTTCGATCCCGCCTACTCCCCATCCGACTATCCCGATACCGTTGATCATGGTTGTATGCGAATCGGTTCCAACAAGCGAGTCGGGGAAGTAGAGGGTTCCCTCGCTCAATTCCTTTGAGAAAACACCTCTGGCCAGGTACTCCAGGTTGACCTGATGCACGATCCCGATGGAGGGGGGTACGACTTCGAAATTCTCGAAGGCCTGCTTACCCCACTTCAGGAATTTATACCTCTCACTGTTCCGTTCGAACTCAAGGCGTGTATTGAACTGGAGAGCCTCCTCCGATCCGAAGACATCCACCTGCACCGAGTGGTCCACCACCATGTTCACAGGCACGAGCGGATTGATGATCCCGGCAGGTTTTCCTGCACGATCAACTGCAGCACGCATTGCCGCCAGATCGACGACTGCAGGCACACCTGTGAAATCCTGCATGACCACCCTGGTAACGTTGAATGGAATTTCAACCGGGGCAGGTTCTTCGGCGTTCCAGTTGGCCAGGGTTGTCACATCCTCTTCCGTTATCGAGCAGCCATTCTGGTTGCGCAGAACCGACTCGAGCACGATGCGCAGAGTGACGGGCATGCGCGAGATCGGCCCGATGCCCGATTCCTCCAGATGAGGCAGGCTGAAGAAGGATCCTTCCGTACGATCATCCAGGTTAAAAGTCCTGAACGTGCCGAAGGGATCGAGAAGAGAGGTATTCATCCTGGTCATTTCATGTTGTCTCAGATGTCAGGCTGAAGCAGCAAGTCTAATTGTCTGCTTCCAGTATGTCGTGAAGCTATGTTACGATAAGCTCTGTGCATGAAGTTCGCGAGAGGAAGATTCGGTTTCTTCCCGCTTTCTACTCTCTCTTCCAGGGGAGGATTTTAATGCAGATGGCCAAGTGTGGGAAAATCGCAGTAATAATCGGTCTGGCTTCAGTACTCTTCGGGCTGATCCTGTCAGTCAGTATCATTCCTTCAGGTTGGATCTTCGGCATCACTGCCGGCGGGGCATTCGATGGCGCCATGACCTTCTTCCTGATGGCAATTGCCATGTTCCTGTGGCCGGAAGAAGCCGGGGGAACTGAATAAACGCCTTTTTGCGGCGTTTCCAACATTATCAAGTAATTCTTCCTCATCGCCTTGATTTGTACTTGGGGCGTGCTAATGCCCTGTCACGCGACTGATACTCAACATCAAGATAGGCAAACTGCACAAATAAACTTTAATGCCTTCCAGGTCTACTTCTCTGCGACAGCCTCTACCTCCCTCATGACACGCAGCAGGTTGCCGCCCCAGAACTTCTTGAGGTCCTGTTCTGAGTATCCACGCCTCAGCAGTTCAACCGTGAGGTTCGGGAGCATCGAAATATCTTCCAGATTTTCAACACCGCCTCCCCCATCGAAATCGCTCCCGAAACCGATGTGGTCGATACCGATGAGGTTCACGGCGTAGTCGATATGCTTGATGTAATCATCGATTGTCGCCGGAGGTGAGGGATATTGCTGACGGAGCTCGTTCCGGCGCTGCATGAATTCACCGAGACGCTCACCGGACAGGTTCCTGCGTTCCCCGAATTCCTCCTGAAGTTCGGCCATTGCCCGGTCGAATTCGGGGTTCTCGGGAGCCTGTCGAATGAAAGACGCGAGAGGGAGCAGCTGGATGGTACCGCCATTCTCCTTCAGTGCCAGAAGCATTTCATCACTGAAGTTGCGGGCGTGTTCGTTAATCCCGTCACAGGCGGAGTGGCTGGCTATCACGGGAGCTTTCGATATTTCAACCACGTCGAAGAAGGTCTTGTCGGAGATGTGGGAGCCGTCGATCATGACACCCAGACGGTTCATTTCGGCCACAACCTGGCGTCCGAAATCAGTCAGCCCGAAATCCTCTCTGTCCTGCGGCCCGCCTGAAGAGGCGGATATCTGGTTGTCATCACTGTGTGAAAGGGTCATGTACCGCATGCCCAGGTTGTAGAACTTCTCAACATTATTGATGTCGGTGCCGATAGGGTAACCGTTCTCCACACCTATGAAGATCGCCCTCTTTCCCTCTCTGTGAAGTCTTTCGGCATCGGCGACCGTGGCGGCGAACTCCGCGTAGGGACTTGCGTCTGCCATATTATGGATCCATTCGAAAACACCCAGGGCACGCTCGTGCACATCTGCGAATGCTTCCTCGGTAAGGTCACCCTGTCCGAAATAGACGACCTGGAAAACTGCATCCGCGCCACCCTCTATCATACGCGGGATATCCCAGGAGCCATCCTCGTGTCTTTCATCAGCATTCCACGTCGAATCACGGAGCCCTCTGATGGGTGAGTCGACGTGGGTGTCTACAATCCAGGCCTCATCATGGATCCGTGGAGCCTCAACCTGGATCTCTTCTTCGGTGAGCTGTCCCGAACACGCAGAAAGTTGACCGGCGGCGGCAATGATTATTATTGCCAGCAGGCCAAATCCTGCAGATCTGCATCCGATTGTGATCCATTTCCCCGTGGTGGAGGCTGATGATTTTTTCATGGGGGTAATCCTTCAGTTCAGGCCGCTGTCGATCATGACATGACAAGTATTGCACATTAAGGATACATCAAGGATACATCGAACACCGACGTATCATTCACGGCTCTCTACTGTGCGGCAAATTCAAGATGTCCGATTCAACCTCAGAGATGACACCGATAACCTTGCACAGGTCTGACGTCTTCGGCGATCAATTGTTGCCGGAACCGGTGGCGTGTGAGGTCGCCGGCAATTATATAAATGACTCCATAATAAATATTCAATTGTCTTTTACTGTTGAATTCGAAGTGATGGATAATTCCTTCATAGCCATGAAAAGCCCGACGCGCCAACTCATATTTGTATTTCTTCTCCCCGCAGCCGTGATTTTGCTGTACCCATCTTCTCTCCTTGCCCAGGATTCCGGACGCATCGAGGGAATAGTACTCGATGCTGCAGACGGCACGCCTCTGGTCGCGGTTAATGTGTTTCTGAAGGAAATGAGAGTTGGATCTTTCACCGATCGGGAAGGCAGGTTCAGGATTACCGGTCTTCCGGCCCTGGAAGATATCCTGGTTGTCAGCCACATAGGGCATAAGACCGAGGAAATCCTCATCAGATTGTCTGCAGGAGAGACCAGAAATCTGGAAATCAGAATGGAACTGCAGACCCTTGAGGCTGGAAGAAACACGGTGACCGCTTCGCGAAGGACCGAATCCGAGTTCAGATCGCAGAAGGCCGTCTCTGTCACAGACGACAATACCATCTCCCGACGACCTGCAGGAAGCACGGCTGATGCCCTGCGGGAACAGACCGGCATTCTTGTGCAGAAAACAACCGCCGGACATGGTACGCCGATCATCAGGGGGCTTATCGGAAACGATATTCTGCTTCTGTACAATGGAGTCAGACTGAACAAGCCGACCATCAGATTTGGCGGCAATCAGTACATGAATACGGTAGATGCAGAGGCCCTGAGCCGCATCGAGGTGGTTAGAGGCCCCGGTTCGGTTCTTTACGGCTCTGATGCCGTGGGCGGTGTTGTGAACCTGATAACCAGCCCCCCCGCATTTACGGATGGAGAAACGGGCTGGAGACCGCTGCTTCGTACACGCTACACATCGGCCGATCGGGGGAGGAGCCTGCACCTGGGACTGGAACGCCGGGGACCGAATCTGACAGCCAGACTTGGAGTGACCGCCCGTTCACTTGGGAACCTCGATCCGGGCGGCGAGATCAGTGTGCAGGATCCAACCGGATATGACGAACTGAGCGCTCACCTGATCACATCGATGCGCCTCTCTCCGCGCCAGACACTTCGCCTCGACCTGATCCGTGTCAGTCAATCTGAAGTGCCGCGCTATGACCAGTATGCATCCGGGGCATATGAAACATACATCTATGATCCGCAGGATCGATTCCTCGGCATGTTACGATATGAAATCCGGCAGCCCTTCACCTGGCTCAGCAGCATCGAATGGAATATCTCATGGCAGAGGGAACACGAGGGCCGCATACAGCAGAGGTCCGGCTCAGGGAAGCTGCGCAATGATGAGGATATCATCACTACTGCAGGTACATTCATTCAGGCCACATCTCTGGTAGCTGCCAGACACGCCATCAGGTGGGGATTTGAGTATTACCGTGACAGGGTGCACAGCACCAGGGTTGAGACCGAAGCGGGAATCACTGAAGAGGCTCGGGGAGCTTTCCCCGATCCATCTCGCTATTCTTCGCTGGGCGTTTTTCTCAGCGATGACATCACCCTTTCTACCAGAACAGATATATCGATCGGTCTCCGGTCGAGTCGCATGCATCTGCAGTCACCGCTTGGCGGAGCATTTGGGAATTACCAGGACACTTTCAACAATGTGACCGGCAATCTGGGATTCAGTCACCATCTGTGGACCGGATTCAACCTTGTGGGTTCACTCTCGCGGGGATTCCGGGCTCCCAATTTCAACGACACCGTTGTTCTGAAGGCAACCAATTCGGGTGTGGATGCTCCGAGCCCCGGGCTGAAACCGGAGGTGAGCACAAATGGCGAACTGGGTGTAAAGATCGAGTGGAACAGCAGCGATATCGAGCTGTGGGTCTACTACACGGGCCTGAAGGATCTGATCGATCGCCGGCGCGGCACCTATCTCGACCTGCCTTTCTTCGACGAGGACAGCGATGGAATCCAGGACCCCGATGAGCCGCCCATCTATATCAAGGAAAACATACAGAAAGCATTTATCAGAGGAGTGGAATTCCAGGCAAGATGGCCGCTTTCAGAATCATGGAAGCTCAGGACCAATGCCTTTTACACCTATGGTGAGAACATGACCTCGGGTAAACCGATGAGCCGCATACCACCTCTGATGGGGCTGGCAGGGATCGAATGGAACCGCAGCGGCACTACTCTCGAGCTTTATGTCAGGGCCGCCTCTGACCAGCGAAGACTGTCGGCCCGTGACATTGACGACACGCGCATCGACCATGGTGGAACACCCGGATGGTCCGACTGGAATCTTCGAGGTCGACGCTCGTTCGGTTTATTCGACCTGAGCGTTACTCTGGGCAACCTCTTCGATCATGCATATAAGGAACACGGTTCCGGCGTCTACAATCCTGGCCGGCACATTGTAATTGCGGTTAGATGGACTACTGCAAACTGAACGCTAATTGATTTCGGGCGGCGGTTCTGCCGGCTGAATAAACGGAATGCCCGCGCTGCTCAACAACGCGTTCAATTCAGAAACGCGTGTGCTGATGAACTGATCGACTCTGGTTGACGCAGCCTGTATCTCTGGATCCAGGGCGTCGATCCGTGCCTGCATGTCGCTCGGAAGCGGGCCGATGATGCTGCTGATCTCGGACCTTAGAGCCATCAGGCGACCCATTACTGAATCCCCTCCACCGCGGAATCCTCCCCCTGCGAACAGCTCATTGTTCATGGTGCGGATTTCATTTGAGAAATCTCCCAGAGCCTGAGTAACTGCCGGAGGTACGTCTCTCTTTGGCCGGAGGAGGTCATTCAGTTCCCTGACCTGTGTCTGGATGGCGTTCAGACGCTGAGAGGAGGCAGTCAATTCAACCATCGATCCGCCTATCCGGAGCTGCATATCTCTGAGTGCAATCATCTCGCTGATGCTGACTCTGCCTTCCAGTCTCGGGTCGAGACGTACTTCGACCGTCTGTGTCTGGCTGTTCCCTGCAGCACTCACCATTACCGTGTAAGTTCCCGGCACCGCCTCGGGAGCCGATGGTCCCCTTCGGAATCTCTGACCGGGAACCGGTGGCTGCTGGCCCTCGATCGAGTGCTGGAGGTTCCAGAGCACCCGGTTGACGCCCCTGTTCTTCGTGCCGCTCATCGAACGTACGAAGCTGCCCGAGGCGTCGGTGATCCTTATCTCGACCTCATCCTCATCGCCCAGCTCTTCCGGGAGGAAGTAGGAGATTATGGCCCCATAGGGTGGATTAGGAGCCGAGAAGAGGAAATCGCCCTGATCCTGCAGATGCGAGCTGCGTGAGAACCTGTAGGCATAGCGTATCGGGAAGAGGGTCAGGGGGCTCGAAAGCACCGAACTGCTCATCCCCTCCAGAGGAGCTATGTCATCCATGATCCAGGCACCGCGGCCGTGAGTACCGAATATCAAATCGTTCTTGACGGGATGGACGTAGATGTCGTCCACCGGCACTCTTGGCAGATCGCCTTCGAACATATTCCAGGTCTCACCACGGTCAAATGACCAGTAAGCGCCCCTCTCGGTCCCCAGGAAGAGAAGATTGGGATTGCGGTGATGCTCGCGGATGACGTTGGCATTGCTGCCCGCAGGGATACCGTCTGCTATTGATTTCCACCTGCGTCCGAAATCTTCGGTGACGAAGACATAGGGAGTGAAGTCATTGTTGCGGTGCCCGTCGAAGGTGACATAGGCCCGTCCCTCGGCAAAGCGACTGGCTTCTATACGGGTTACATATGTACGGTCCGGAACGTCATTGAGTCGATCGATGACATTGTTCCACGTCTCTCCTCCATCACGTGAAATCTGCAGGTTGCCGTCGTCGGTGCCGACCCAGATGATCCCGGCTGTATGGGGGGATTCACTGATGGCCGTGATGCTGCCGTAAGTGGAGATCCCGTCGTTCCTCGACAACTTTATCTGGCTGTTGACCACTCCCATGATCTCCAGCTCGTTCCGGTCGATCTGTCTGGTCAGATCTTCAGTAGAACGCCATGTATCGCCCCGGTCATCACTTATGAACAGCTTGTTTCCACCGAAGAAAATAGTGGACGGATTGTGAGGACTGATCATGATGGGGCTGTTCCAGTTGAAACGGTAACGCTCGCCGGTACCGGGCGGAGGGCTGGGTTTGATCGAACGGCGGCCGGCCAGGTTCATATCCACCCGGCTCAGATTACCATTCTGAGATTCTGCATAGACTATGGCGGGATCTGTCGGATCCGCCTTGGCAAAGAATCCGTCGCCGCCGTGAATTGTCATCCAGTCGCGGTTTGTTATCCCGATTCGCCAGTAGTTTCCGCTTGAACCATACCAGGTACCGTTGTCCTGAAGCCCCCCCATGACTTTATAGAAGGGCTCCTGATTGTCGGCACTAATCTCATAAAACTGGGCCCAGGGTATGGTCTGCATGTCGATCCAGGTCTCTCCTCCGTCGAAGGTCCAGTCGAGCCCCCCGTCATTGCCCAGGATTATGTGATCGGAGTCGTTGGGATCCCACCAGAGGGCGTGATGGTCCACGTGGGTACTGCGCACAAGATCTGTGCTGAACGTGATACCGCCATCTTCACTGGTGTACATGGAAGTATCGAGCACCCACACGCGCAGATCGTTGTTCGGATCGACACGGATCTGGCTGTAGTACATCGGGCGGGGATTCACGGTGCTCTGGTGGGTCCAGGTTTCGCCCTTGTCCTCTGAGCGGTAGATGCCTCTCAGCGACTGGTTCTCTACCTCCTGGCCTCCGACGATCTGCCTTTCAGCGGTATCCCTGCTTTCGATGATTGCGTAAATGATATCGGGATTGCTCCGGTAGACGTCGAGACCGATACGACCGACATCCCCCGTGGGCAGGTCGTTGGTCAGCTTGTGCCAGGTTCTGCCGGCATCGAGACTCCTGTAGATGCCCCCACCCGGTCCACCACCATTGAATCCGAAACCGGTACGCCGGCGCTGATATGCCGCTGCATAAAGGATATTGGCATTATCGTAATCAATCGCGAGATCTATCACCCCGGTATTCTCGTCGATGTAAAGTGTCTTCTGCCAGGTTGCGCCGGCGTCTGTGGTCATGTAGACACCCCGTTCTTCATTGGGACCCCACAGGTGTCCGACGGCTGCAACCCAGACTGTGGCCGCATCTCTCGGGTGTACAATAATGCGACCTATATGATGTGTTTCTTCCAGACCCAGGTGCTCCCAGGTGGCACCTCCATCTCCGGTCCTGTACACGCCGTTGCCCCAGGAGGAGGATTGGCGGTTGTTCTGTTCACCGGTACCAACGTACACCACTGACGGATTGGACGGTGAAATTGCGATATCTCCGATTGATGTGGAAACCTGGTCGTCGAAAACAGACTCCCACGTCGTACCGTTATTGACACTCTTGAAGACACCACCGGAGGCATGCCCGGCCCAGATTGTGTTGGGATAATCAGGATGGACCTCGACGTCGTGGATCCGTCCTCCCATGTTGGCCGGTCCGATATTCCTTATGCGCAGAGTTTCGATCAGCCGGGGATCCAGATTGCCGGATTGAGCAGCCGCATTGAAGGGGAGAGCCATGTAGAGTAGAGATGCTGCCGCCATCCAGAAAATCGGGCTTCTTTTCTGGTTAATAGCCATTATGAAAACCCTCTTGCAACGAGTGTATGCTGAAGATCAGGACCATTCCTTCATTAAAGGCAGGTCTGCTATGTGTTCCCTCCTGCATTTTCCTGAATTTTCAACCGTGATCCAGTTGTCCTTGGGGATCTTTTCCCAGTTCTCGGAAGTGTCGAGAGGTTCTGAAGCCACCCAGACGGCATCTCCTTCACACCGTATATAAAGAGAGTTTGCCTTTATCCCCCGTGCGAGCCGGGCAAATACCATCGAGTGACCGTCGGTCAGGCCCATGTTCAGGGAGGCACGGGCATTTTCGGAGAGTGCCTGCTTCAGGACGATCCGTATTGTGTGATCGAGTGCCGCCTTCAGGTTCTCCACGCCGGATCCCGGTCTGACATCATTCTCTCTCAAATAGGTCAGAGCCAGTGCGAAGAGAACCTCTGAATCGGCCGATCCGAGTGTTGAGGCATGGATGTCACCCGGGATATGTTCGAGCAGGGGGCGTCGGAAACGACGACTGAAACCTTCTACCGCTCCATTGTGCATGAAGAGATACTGCTGGTGCACAAATGGAGGCACATTCTGAAGGTCCACAGCGAATCCCGGAGTGGCATTCCTCACAGCTGCAAAGATGCATCTGCTCCGGGTTACCCGGCCGAGGCGAGGCAGGTCGGGATCACTCCAGATTGGTGTCGCCCTGTGATATGCGCCCGGCAGTTCACTGTCCTCTGAATACCAGCCCAGACCGAATCCATCAGCGTTGATTGTCCCGGTTACCATCTCCTGCGGGGCGTACGACTGCTCCACAAGAGAATGCGGATGTTCGATAACCGCAGAGGAGAGCAGAACGGGCGGTCCCATATATCCCAAAAGACGACTCATGTTATTTCACTCCATGCTTTACTTTAGTACACCGTTCCGTAATTACGCCGGCATTCATGCGCCGATTCATGCCGGCCCGACACCTCGGCGCTCTCGATACATCACCGTAATTACAGAGCGGTGCACTGAGTTGATGATCCGGGACAGCTTCAGAAAAAAGATCGTATGCTCCCGATCGCAATTTTTCAATAAGTGAAGTGCCGAATTCATCAATATCATCTGCAGCCTTTTTTATGGCTGCTGCGGTCTGAGGTGAAGACCCCCCAATTTCTATATCAACAGTCGAGCGGATTGCTTCAACGTACCAGTCTTTCCAGGCCGTCAGGATCTTGACTTCCTCCTGTCGATCGGCACCACCATCGAGAGCAGCCCGGCTCAACTCGAATTCTCCTTCGAGACGTTTCATCGCGGCTGTTTTGATCTCAATAACGATTCTACCTGCCGTCTCACTGTCGGCTGAAGCCAGAGTGAGAGCAGACACCAGTGCGGAGACACCGACATTTTTCATGGTCGTTGAGGAGATCTTATCCAGCCGGTCGGCATCCGTGTGGTAGAAGTAATCAGTGAAGTGCCATAACAGCAGGCCCGGTTTGCCCGCCCGCAGGAAGGATACGTGATCGCTCCCCCCTTCGTACGGATTCGTTCTGACAACCCAGCGCCTGACCGCAGCTGCCTGCTCAAGGCAGCGGGAGAGCACGAAATCGTTAAGGTAGTGAGGTGTCAGTTGATCCTCGGACCTTGGACTGCGACCGCTCCCCCACCACTCGGTGTGACCATCTTCGCCGCGAGTCCACACCGCCGAAGGGTCGGGCATCTTCTCGATCAGGAACGATCCTCCTGTCACCGAAGTGTTCTCGCCAACCATGTCGAGGCTTATACCCCATTTGACACCTCGGCTCCTTTCGGGATCATCTCTCAGGTATCTGGCCGTACTGCGTATTTCATCCCCCCATATGAAAGTGATCGACCTCCGTGGATGGGACATTCCATCGCTGACCATTCCCGCAAGGGCGGCGGCCATCTCTGCCTGGGTGGCTACTCCTGAAGCATTGTCATTGGCACCGGGCTCCTGCACGTGAGCACTGAAGACGAACCTCTCATCGGGCAGTTCGCTCCCTCTGACATCGGCTATCAGAGTAAGTTCTTCCGACGGGAAGATACGGGAATCGACGGTCACCTGAACCCGGACCTTCCCATTTTCCAGCTCCTTCTTCAGATGTTCCAGGGCCGCCAGGGAGATCCGCAGACCCCACGATTTCTTCTCTTCATCGTATGGAATGGAGGAAAATTGAATGGCGTGGCGGTAGATCTCCGGCCGGTTATATGCCGGCATCGAATAAGAGAGAATCCCCAAAGCACCCCGATCCTGTACCGCCGCCTGGAAGAGACGCCACGAACTGGTCTCTCCCAGTACGATTTTGCCCGTTACATCCAGACCCTCGAAGTCTTCCGTCCTTCCCCTGCCCACATAGATTACTTCAGCCTCGATCCCTTCCGGTGGTGTCGGGAATGAAAAACCGGCGAGCAGGTTCCAGTTGCTGTGGAGCTGCAGGAGGGGTTTCGACTCACCAACCACGGTCAGAGATGCATCCACAGGGTCCCATGCCGGACCCCGCATCGGTCGCTTCTCGATCCTGTATGTGAATGGATGACCGCCGGCTTCCTCATCCTGCACGTAACCCGCTGCAACCAGTATTTGTTCAACCCTGTAAATGGAAGCATCGAATCCGCTGTTCCCGACAAGCCGCCAGTGGTTCTCCATGAAAGCGACAGTCTCGAATGCTCTGTTGGCCGAGAAGGATCTCCTGGCCATCTCGAAATATGCCTGAACGGTCGGATCTGCTGCTCTCGGTTGTACACTCCTCGATTGTGAGGCGGCCGAGACGGGCAGCATGAGCAGCAGCAGTGCCAGAGCGTTTTTTCCTGCTTTACTGTGAATCATCTTTGAATTCTCCAGCATGATCATTCATGCCCTTTAGTTGATCCGCGGCAGCGGCAATTCCATTTCAGCCAGTATGTAGGCCATTACAGCAAGTGCGGCCGTTCCGTCGGCCAGATAATCAGGGTTCACGTTCTCGACGAGTTCTTCCTCCGAGTGGTGATAGTCGAAGTAGAGGCTCACGTCGGGCCACACTCCCAGTACCGGAACTCCCTGCGCTGCAAGAGGGCTGATATCTGCTCCTCCTCCACCGGGTGCCCTCAACTCCGAGGCTCCTGTCGCCTGCAGCAACTTCAGTATTTCCCGCAGAGTCTCATATCCTTCAGTTGTAGTCCGATCGGCGGAAAAACCGAAAAGCGGCCCTGCTCCACTGTCCGATTCTATTGCAGCCACGTGTCTGTCTATCTCCGGCAGGTGGGCCTGCAGATACCCTCTCCCTCCACTTAAACCACCCACCTCTTCGGCCGCGAAGAGAACGACTCTGATGGTCCGGCGTGGTCTCAGTCCCAGATGGAGCAGAATGCGGGCGGCCTCCATAGCCTGGACGCATCCGGCGCCATCGTCATGAACACCTTGGCCCAGATCCCACGAGTCGAGATGGCCCCCGATCACTACAATCTCCTCAGGCCTCTCCCGCCCGCGTATCTCACCGATCACGTTGGCTCCCTCGACATCTGGAAAGGAGCGGGCCCCCAGAACCATTTTCACCCTTGGTGCCATTCCACTGCGATACATCTGTTCGATATCATCCGCATCTGCCATCGTCAGGGCTGCGGCAGGTATCGATTGCACTCCATCCTCGTAGCTGGTGACGCCTGTATGCAGATTATCGGCTGAACCCGTGCCGACCGACCGGATAAGACATGCCACGGCTCCCTTCCCGGCAGCAGCGATCGGTCCGCCCGTCCGGTAGCGTACAGCATCCCCATACCCTGCCATGCTCCTGCCGGTGCGTTCCATCGGATAATTAAAAAGGACGATCTTCCCCTCTACGAGAAAACTGGAGAGACTCTCAAGCTCTTCGAAACTTGAGAGGGCGACCACATCGGCTTCCAGGCCTCCAGGTTGGGTGGCAACACTCAAACCGAGTGCTGCAATCCTGATTGACCTGCTGGTGGGACTGACCAGTTCAGCTTTTTCTTCACCCCGCTCCCAGTGCGGAACCAGGACCATCTCCTCCCGTACATTCTCGAGTCCATCTGCCACCATGGTACTTTCGGCCCAGGCTCGGGAGGCTCTGTCCCCTTCAGAGCCCGCCAGACGGGAACCTATCCCCTCGCACAGTGCGACGAGTTTGTCATACTGCTGACCTCCTGTGAACACCGCCTCGATTATCGAGGCTGCCTCATCCCTGAACTGCTCCTCCAGATCAGATTGATTCAGCTGCTGCTGACAGCCGTACAAATAAATTGTTATCAGAAGCAGGAGTGACCCGCGCGCTGCCGCCATGACTCTCTTCAACTACTTCTCCCTTCTACCCGGAATCTCCATATTACTCTCCTCCCTCCCATCATAACGCACCTCTTCGCCCGGCAGACAGCCGCTAATTCCCACCCGGGGGTTATACATCAGATCGAGGGCCTCGCCGGCATCCTGCCCAGCATCAGAGTGCTGCCCACTATCAATACCGCTCCTGCGATTCTCAGAAGAGTCGGTACTTCATCGAAGATCAACAATCCCCAGAGGGCCGCGAAGACTATCTGCAGGTAGGCAGCCGAGGCAGCCCTGCCGGCTTTCTCCAATTTCAGGCCCTTTGTGAGGTTCAGTTGCCCGAAGTGTGTTGCGACGCCAATCCCTATCAGGAGCAGCCATTCAACGGCGGTTGGCCAGACCGGATTAATCATCACAAGAGGAATAGAACCAAAAGTGGCGATCATTGCGAAATAAAAGACTATGACCGCTATCGGTTCGGTCTGACTCAGTTTCCTGATAGTTACCCAGGCGGCCGCACTCAAAACGGCGCTGACCAGACCCGTGGCAACTCCGATCGGATCGAGACCAGCACCTGCATTGCCAAACAACCCCGCAGGCTGCACTACCAGTACGACTCCTGCCAGGCTGACTACAATCAGACCGATGTCTTTGATCCCAATCAGTTCGGCCAGCATCACCGCCGCTATCATTGCTGTGAAAATCGGATTTGTGAACAGGATCACCGTCGCCTCGGCCAGCGGGAGGCGTACCAGTGCGATGTAGAAGCAGTTGACCGCAATGAATCCGAGCAGACCGCGCAGCAGGAGCAGCTTTTTGTTGACTCCCCAGGGCCTGATCTGATGCCGGCGGATTGTGAATGAGATTATGATCAGCAGGACCGCAGATCTGATCATTACGATTTCCTGCGGAGGCAGCCGCCTGCCGGAGATCTTGACCAGCAGGCTCATCAGACTGAAAAAGAATGCGGCGGCGGCCATATACCTGAGGCCCTGCGACATAAGTCTTTTTTCGGCCTGAGGCATGCATCGCAACAAATAGCCTGTCCAGACATCCGTCAGTCTCTTTTTTTATATGTCTCCACGAATTGAACAGAAAGCGAAGGTACTCGTTGCCAGATCAAAACAAACCGGAACCGACCCTGATAATATCTCTCATACCGGTGGTTATCCTGATCGCCGCCCTCTTCTACACGATCTCCATTCTGGATGGATCCGGTCATATACCGCTGATCGTGGGTTCTGTTGTGGCTGCCGGTATATCCGTATTCTCTCTGGGTATGCCGTGGAAGAGTGTCGAGCGGGGGATGGCTCACGGCATTTTCACCGCCCTGCCCGCCATACTCATTCTCGTTATAGTCGGTCTTCTGATCGGCATATGGATCGCAAGCGGTGTTGTACCGGTGATGATCTACTACGGGCTGAAGATCCTGGCTCCCGGGTACTTCCTGGTTGCCACATGTATCATCTGTTCGCTGATCTCACTGGCTACAGGTTCCTCCTGGTCAACGGCCGCCACAGTCGGGCTGGCCATGATGGGTGTAGGACAGGCACTGGGGATCAATCCCGGCATGACTGCAGGAGCCGTGATCTCAGGCTCCTATTTCGGAGACAAGATGTCTCCCCTTTCAGATACGACCAATCTTGCTCCCGCGGTTGCCGGCACTAGGTTGTTCACTCATATAAGACACATGGTTTATACTACGGTACCGGCTCTCATAATCGCGTTGATAATCTACGCCGTTATCGGCCTGACCATCCATACAACAGGTTCGGTTGAGACTCCGGATTACATGCGGATGCTCGAAACCATTAAAGCCACATTCAATCTGAGTCCCTGGCTTCTAATAGCTCCGGCTGCCGTACTCTTTCTGGTCTGGAAAAAAACTCCTGCTCTGCCCGCTCTGGTTGTCGGAGTAATAGTAGGTGCAATCCTCATGCTCATCTTTCAGAGCAATCCCGGAAGTGAAGTAACCGGAGGGAGCATCGGCCGGATGCTGGATGCACTCTTCAGCGGATACGAGAGCAATACGGGAGTCGTCGCTGTTGATCAGCTGCTTTCAAGGGGCGGCTTGACCTCCATGCTCGACACTATTGCACTGATCCTGGTGGCTCTGGCCTTCGGAGGGATCATGGAGACTTCGGGGATGCTCGAGAAGTTGGCCGAAAGCATCCTGCAGATGGCCAGGTCCACCGGTGCACTTATTGCCGCCACATTACTGAGCTGTATCGGTATGAATGCACTGGCCTCCGACCAGTATCTGGCGATCATCGTGCCTGGCCGGATGTACAGGAATGCATATATCAAGCGTGGACTTCATCCCAAGAACCTCTCCAGGGCGCTGGAGGATAGCGCCACCCTGACTTCACCGCTGATTCCGTGGAACACGTGTGGAGCATATATGTCGGGAGTACTGGGTGTGAGCAGCTTCACGTATCTGCCTTTTGCTTTCCTCAACCTGCTCTCCCCGCTGATTTCCATGTTTTATGGATTCACCGGATTCACCATTCAGAGCATTGAGGATGACCCGGATTCGATTGTGGATGAGTCCGTTCAATCGGAAGAGAAACAGGGATAAAGCGGACTGGAACCCTTAAAGCTCCAATCCCTCGAGTTCTTCAATCATACCGCTTACTACCTCGAATCCTCCCTGCCAGAAGTCTCGATCTGTCATATCTATTCCAGACTCTGAAAGGATCTCGTGCGGCCGGGCGGATCCCCCGTGCGAAAGCAGTTTCAGATACCCCGGTTTGAATGCATCTCCCTCCTGCTGGAATCGCCTGTAGAGGGAGAGAACCAGCAACTGGCCGAAGCTGTATGCGTAACAGTAGAACGGAGTGCTGTAGATATGAGGAATCGTCAGCCACTCATATGAGAAATCTTCTGAAAAATCCATGCTCTCCATGAATTGCTGTCTCAGGTTCTGGAGGTAGAGCTCGTTCAGATCCTCCGGAGACCTTCCTTCAAGAATGGCCCGGTGTGCTTCAATCTCGAAAAGAACGAAATATGCCTGCCGCAGTACTGTCGCATAAATGTCATCGAGTGCGTTCACCAGCAGTTCTCTTCTGAGTAACGGATCACTCTCTGCCGCCAGCAGTCGATCGGTTACGAGCATTTCTCCGAATACTGAAGCTGTTTCTGCAAGAGGCAGGGATGGATGCTGGGTAAAAATGGAGTGTTCTGAAGCCAGCATGCTGTGTATCGCATGGCCAAGCTCGTGAGCAAGAGTGGCAACATCCCTGATTTCACCGGCATAGTTAAGAAGAAGCCAGGGAGCCTGTGAAGGCAGTACGGTTGCACAGAACGCCCCGCCCTGCTTGCCTTTCCTGATCTCACTGTCTATATGGTTTTTACTGAATACACTCTCCGCCAGTGAAGAGAGATGGGGATCAAATTCAGAGAAAGTTGAAAGCGCAATCTCTACAGCGTCCTCATAGGGCACTTCGTCAGACATGCCTGAAAGAGGTGCGTAAAGATCGTACCGGCGGAGTTTTTCCAATCCAAGCCAGCCGGCCTTCAACTCGAAATATCTTCTGAAGAGGTGTGCGTTATCCTTCGTTACATCGAGGAGGATATCTACTGATTCTCCAGTTACATCATTGGCCAGATTACGTACCGCAATTGGTGATTCAAATCCGCGAACTTCTATATTTTCAGAATGCCAGTCACGAACCCTGTTGGCGTAAATCTGGGCCAGCACCGGTGCTTCCTCCCTGTAGACGCGATACAGCTCTTTATACGCAGACTCTCTCAAACCTGCGTCAGGCGACCGGACGTGTTTGACCAGTTCGTCCCGCGTTAACTTCACCTCTTCGCCATTGATCTCGAGAGTGAATACAAGTCTGCTCGTCAACATCGAATAAAGGGTCAGCAGAGCACTGACTCCGTCCGCGTCTTTCAGATTTATTATCTGCTCCGATTTTTCGTCGAGAGTAAATGGAGCAAACCTGCGAAGGTCTTTCAGAAAATGCCTGTAGTCAGAGTGTTCCTTGTTTTCGGGCAGCAGACTTTCGGCTTCGGCATCCTTCAGATTCTTCCACCAGAGTGAAAAGAAAAGAGTGCGGTTGCCAAGAGCCGTCAATTCGTGCTGGATCCGGTTGCGCAGGGTGAGCGCATCCGGAGAGAGAGTATCGGCGGCGAACCTGAGAGAACCATATGCCGACAGCACCTGCATCTCCTCAACGAGATGCTCGTATTCGACAAGTATATCGATCAATCCTTCAGGCGACATGCTCTCCGACAGCTCTGTCCTGTGCTTTTCAAATGACCTGACGAGGTCTTGGAGCTTCTTCAAACGGTCAGATATGACATTCTCATCTTCGGAGGGCAGCAGTTCTGAAAGATCCCACCTGCCGACGTTATAATCTTTATATTCGTTCATATCCGATTTTCAATCCAGAGAGCCGGTTCGCATAACTGCATCACAGCGAAACAGCTGCCTGGCTCCGGGTTGCAGGATGGAGATGAAGGCCTACTTTCCTCTTCCTTTAGCCTTCGGAGGATAGGCGATTTCAGACAGTCCCCAGTACATTTCGAAAAGGACCAGGAAAGCATGCGCCGCCAGCATTATGAGAACAACCAGCCTGATCGTGGATGAAAGGGATTCATCGATGAGAACCATAATGGTGAAAGATGTGAAAATAACAGACATGCCCCACTTGACGTTCGTCAGGATCAGGCCCCGTAAAGTGAGAATACGCATATCGGCATCGGCATCGATCTTGGCTTTTGCCTCACCACTGGTCAATCCCAGACCGGCCAGGAAACGGAAACCATCCAGAGAGCTCGTTCTGGTCGTACCGGCAACCACAAGAGCTCCGGTCAGCACGGAGAAACAGATTGCCAGAACACCTGCTATCATCCGCAGGGTATCGATAGTGATTGAATCCATATCTGAATTCCTTAATTCCCGGTACGGAGAAATGACCTACTCATCGAGCACTTCCCTGACCTTTGCTGCAAGCACAGCCGGTGTAAAGGGTTTCGGCAGAAATGCTTTCTCCTGTTCCAGCACCCCATAGTGGACTATGGCATCATCTGTATACCCACTCATATAGAGTACACGCAGATCAGGTATCTGATCACGAAGAAGCCGTGCCAGTTTCACTCCATTCTGTTCGGGCAGAACAACATCTGTAAGCAGCAGATCTATGGATTCCCCCCTGTCTGAACAGACCTGTCTGGCAACGGCCGGAGATTCACAGGGATGAACCTTATACCCGAGGTCTTCCAGGATCTCGGCAGTCAGCTGCCGCACGCTTGCTTCATCTTCCACCAGCAGAATTGTCTCAGTCCCCCTGTGATTATCTTCATCTGCTTCGCCATAATCATCTTCCGGACCCTCTTCATCCGCTGGAGGCAGGAAGATCTTGAATGTTGTTCCTATATCAACTTCACTGTACACGATAATCGAGCCGCCGCATTGCCTGACGATACCGTACACGGTGGAAAGACCCAATCCTGTACCCTCTTTCTTGGTAGTGAAGAAAGGTTCAAAAATCTTGGATTTAACCTCATCCGGCATACCGCAACCGGTATCTGAGAAAGCCAGCATCGCATAGTGGCCGGGCTCTATATATGGATGGGTAAGTACATATGATTCATCCAGATCCACCTCATCCGTCTCGATTATGATTTTACCCCCGCCCGGCATGGCCTGCCGGGCATTTACCGCCAGATTGACCATGATCTGCTCGATCTGTCCGGGATCGGCCATGATGGGACAGATCTTTCTGTCTCTCTCAGTTATGAGTTCGACGTCTTCTCCGATAAGACGCTTGAGCATCGGATAGAGGTGAGCCAGCACGGAATTCAGATCGAGCAATTGAGGTTGAATAATCTGTTTGCGACTGAAAGCCAGTAATTGACGGGTCAAGGCTTCCGCATGTCTGGCTGCTTTTTCGATTCCCTCGATCCGTTCGCGCAGCGGATCATCTTCAGACATCTTCGACAGGCTTATCTCGGCATTCCCCGAAATAACAGTCAGAACATTATTGAAATCATGTGCGATACTTCCCGCCAGTCGTCCGACAGCCTCCATTTTCTGGGAATGCATCAATTGTGTTTCCAGTTCTTTCTGTCCGGTTACATCCATAAAGGTGGCAACCGCTCCCTTCAGTTCGCCCGTTTCATCAAATAACGGGATGGCACTGTAGTTGATCCATGTGATCGGATTACTCTGGATCTTCAGACCCATCGCGACATTTCTGATCGGCTGCCTTTCTGTCATTGCCCTGTACTCGGCCATCTCTTCCGGGGGCATGGGGGAGCCGTCACTGCGCAGGAACTCGGTTTCCGGTACCGAATATGGAGCGCCCCTGATATTCGAGGGTATCAGTTTCATGATTTGTTCAGCGGCTGGATTGGCCTTGAGAATCTTATGGTCCGGCGAAATCCAGATTACTCCTTCATTTATCGTTTCGAACAGATTGCGTAGATCTGTCTCACTTTCCCGCAACGCTTCCTCCATTATCTTCCGCTCGCTTATATCCCGTGCTATGCCGAGAACTACATTTTTCCCTCCCATCTTCATCGGAGCGCTCAGTATCTCCACATCGACCCTGCTGCCATCTCTGCGATTCAGAGTGAATTGATCAGGTCCCGTTGACTTGCCCAGGGCGTTCAGAGCAAGCAATTGTGCAGCCTTGGGAATCTGGCTTGCTGGAAGGAGTTTCAGCTTCAGGAAACTCATGCCGATCAATTCTTCCCTTTTGTATCCGGTCAGATTCTCTGCAGCCAGGTTCCCATCCAGAAAGGTCCCCTTCAAATCGTTGATGTAGTAGGCATCCGGGGCGTGTTCGAAGAGCAGTTCGAAGCGCTCTCGAGCGTTCCGCAGGTTCTCTTCGATCTGCCTGTGACTGGACAGATCGGTAACAGATACCACTCTTATAGACTTTTCCCTGAAGGTCCTGTTGCGTGCCCTGATCTCTGCGGGGAACCTGCTGCCGTCTTTCCGAAGACATACCAGTTCGTACGGTTCTTCAGACCCCGATCCGAGATGCTCCATGACCCGATCGTGATATTCAGGATCTATGTATCTTAAAACAGGTGTTCCGATGGCCTCCTGGACTGTATAGCCGAACATATCCGAGATCGCCTGGTTCCCATCCAGGATGATCCCGTCTTCATGCAGCAGGATACCGTCGTGCAGGCTGTTGAATATCACCCTGAACTCATCGGTCCCCGACTGCTGTGATTCAGATCGATCCGGATCCTGAACTCCGGATATCTGTGGAGATTTATTGTGCGATTCCATCGTCTCATTCTCCAGCTGATGGGATAGTTTAGCCGTTCTCATGCCGCACTACCACACTCACACGTTCATTTTAGATTGGAACTGGCTAAATAGTCATCCGCGAATATAACTTGAAGCTGTTCCCCCACTGAAAGCAACGGGGCAGGCAGCATAAGCACCCACATCGGAGAGGATGGGCATGCGTACCATACCAGCAGAAAAAATCACCGAAGCAATCAAAGAACTCTCCATGACCGCCAACTTCGACCTGCCGGAGGATGTTCGCACCGCCCTCCGAAAGGGACGGGAGACAGAAGAGTCTCCCATTGGTCAGGAGATCCTCGATCAGATACTCAGGAATGCCGGTATCGCCGCCGAAAATCGGGTTCCCCTCTGCCAGGACACCGGGTTTGCAGCGATCTTCATGGAGATAGGTCATGACGTCTGCGTGGAAGGTGATATCCCGGAAGCTGTGGATGAAGGTGTCCGGCAGGGATATCAGGATGGATATCTCAGAAAATCGATAGTCTCCGACCCTCTCAGACGTACAAATACAGGCGACAATACACCGGCGGCCCTTACGGTTGAATTCGTTCCTGGAGATGAGATCACGATAACCATTGCACCAAAGGGCGGCGGCAGTGAGAACATGAGCATGGCGCGCCTCTTCGCTCCGGCTGCGGGACGCGACGGGCTCGTCGATTTTATTGTCAACCGCGTGGCGGAATCAGGTTCCAATCCCTGCCCTCCGGTAGTTGTCGGTGTCGGGATCGGTGGAACTTTCGACCTGTGCGCCCGCCTGGCCAAGAAGGCTCTGATGCGCGAGATGGGCGTGCGGCACCCCGATCCATTCTACGCGGAGATGGAGGAAGAGATCTTAGAAAAGGTCAACAACCTGGGTATCGGTCCGATGGGACTGGGGGGTCGTGTAACGGCCCTCGATGTCCACATAGAAACATACCCGTGTCACATCGCCAGCCTGCCTGTGGCGGTGAACATGCAGTGCCACGCTGCCAGGCACAAAACGGCAACCATTTAAACCCGACTGGAGGGAACTCACCATGGCGGAAAGCAAGAAGATACAGCTCCCTTTAACAGCAGAAGATGTCCAGGAACTCCAGGCGGGAGACCGTGTTCTGCTCAGCGGCCCCATGCTTACAGGCCGTGATGCAGCGCACAAGAGACTCGTCGATCTGCTTGCAGAGGACGAGTCTCTGCCAATAGAGGTCGAAGGGGAGACGATCTATTATGTCGGCCCCTCTCCGGCCAAACCAGATCAGATCATCGGATCGTGCGGTCCCACCACGTCGTACCGGATGGACCCATACAGCCCTCAGCTGATCGCACTCGGTCTGCGGGGCATGATCGGTAAGGGAGCCAGGGGACCTGAAGTAGTCGATGCGATGAAGGAGCACGGAGCCGTTTACTTTACTGCCGTAGGCGGAGCAGCAGCTCTGATCGCCAGATCTGTCAAGTCGATGGAGATCCTGGCCTACGAGGATCTTGGCCCGGAGGCCATAAGACGCCTTGTGGTGGAGGATTTTCCCGTTATCGTTGCACAGGATACTCACGGTGGAAACCAGTACGAAAAGGGTACTAAAGAGTACTCCAGGTAGTTCCCATCCGATCCTGCAGGGCTCACACATCTGAAGGGGGTCATGGAAAAGGAGACTGGCGAGGGCGAGTTCATCGTTCCGGAAATCCTCAAACGGGCCTGGCAGAAGAGAGATTTCGGCCGGAATATCAGTGTTCATATGCGCTACATTCTCTTCATATGTGAAACATTCGGTGCGACCAGCGTTCTCGCCGAGCTGGGTTTCTGAATCCGGCATCAAAAGGAACGATTAAGGAGAAGAAGCATCATGGCAGTTCGCACTATCGTATCGATGCCGGGAGACGGCATAGGGCAGACGGTCCTGCCGGAAGCCATACGGGTTCTGGAAGCTTCCGGCTTTGAAGCCGAATACATCCACGCCGATATAGGCTGGGAGTTATGGCGCAGCGAGGGCGACGCCCTCCCCCGGAGGACTATCGATCTGCTTGCCGAACACGGCACGGGCCTCTTCGGAGCAATTACCAGCAAACCGAAAGATCGGGCAGAGGCCGAACTGCATCCCGATCTGCAGGACAGGGGCCATGTCTATTACAGTCCGATAGTTGGTCTGCGCCAGCTTTTCAATCTGGATATTTCCGTAAGACCCTGCCGCTCTTTCAAAGGGAATCCCCTCAACTTCGTCAGGCGGGGATCCGATGGTGAGATGGAGGAGCCAATGGTGGATGTAGTGGTTTTCCGGCAGAATACCGAGGGTCTCTACGTCGGGGTCGAATGGACGGATCCTCCCGCTGAAGTCAGGAACGCCTTCAAATCACATCCGAAATTTGCGCCTTTCGGTGATGTACCCGGACCCGATCTGGCGATCTCCTCACGCATATTCACCAGACCTGCATGCCGCAGGGTGGTCGAGGAGGCATTTGCCTATGCCGAGCATCACGGATACAGGTCGGTGACCATCTGCGAGAAACCGAACGTGATAAGGGAGACTTCGGGCATGCTGGAACAGGAGGCTGCATCGGCGGCCGAAAAATATCCCGACATTTCACTCTGGTCCACCAACATTGACGCCCAGACCATGTGGTTGACGAAGAATCCGGAGGATTACGGCGTTATCGTATGCGGCAACATGTTCGGAGATATCATTTCTGATGCCTTTGCCGGTCTGGTCGGAGGACTCGGATTCGCCGCGTCATCCAACGTGGGTAAGGAAGTGGCTCTATTCGAACCTACCCACGGTTCGGCTCCAAAGTATGCCGATCTGGAACCGGGCATCGTCAATCCCATCGCGATGGTTCTGGCTTCGGCGATGATGCTCGATCACCTTGAAGAGTACGAACGGGCCGAATCCATTCGGAAAGCGGTGGGAGAAGTAGTCGCTGTAGGAGAAGTTCGCACCTACGATATGATGAAGATTCCAGGCGGTTCCGGGGCGATCGAAAAGGGCGCTGCGACTACCCGACAGATGACAGACGCCATAATTGAAGCCCTTCAGTGAACCGATCGAGGATGAGAAGCAGTCTGAGAGGTAAGAGATGATCGACGCGGCGCAGATCGAAGAACTGTTCGCCGACCTGCTGCAACTGATCGGTGACGATCGGTTGAGAAGCCAGGTTGTCGAAACCTGGGTCTCGGCGTGCAGCGAAGGGGGTTGGGAGAACCTGGAGGAGATCGAGAAAATGCCGTTCTCTCTGCTGACAGACTGCGGCGGGACAGGATTCATAGAGCATACATTTGCGGTAACCCGCGGTGCGCTCGGTCTGGCGGAAACCCAGGAAACGAGTTGTTCAAATCTACCCTACTCCATCAATCACGATCATCTCATTGCGGGCGGACTGCTGCACGATGTGGGCAAGCTCCTGGAGATTGAAATGGATGGTCAGGGTGGATACCGGAAGAGTCACCATGGCAGATGCCTCCGCCATCCCATCAGTGGTACCGTCCTGGCGGCCCGCTCCGGAATACCGGTCGAAATTCTTAACATGATCGCATGCCACTCCAGGGAGGGTGACGGATGCCCCCGGACAGTTGAAACCATCCTCATTCACCAGGCCGATTTCGCTGCCTTCCATCCCCTCAGGATGAAATCGGAGGGCACCCTGATCGAAGGAGAGTAATCGGGGTGGGCATGACACTGATAGAGAGGATCATTGCCAACCATACAGATGAGGTCTTCGAGGTGGGAGGGATGGTTGAACTGGGTGTGGACACCCGGGTTGCCAGAGATTTCGGAGGCGCGAATGTTGTTTCGCATCTCGAGAGGAATGGCCTGCCGATTGAAAACCCCGATCGAACCTTTTTCACTTTTGACTGCAATCCGACCGGATCGGACCAGGGGTATACAGCCAACCAGCACACGTGCAGGTTGTTCGCACGGAAGCACGGATTCCGGGTTTTCGACATAGACAGAGGTATAGGCACTCATGTCGTGCTGGAAGAAGCTCTCACCGGTCCCGGCGGCACCCATGTATCCACCGACTCGCATGCAAACATTCTGGGTGCCGCATCGGCATTCGGACAGGGAATGGGCGACCTCGATATCGCTCACGCCTTCGCCTACGGGTCGATCTGGTTCAAGGTACCACCGACTGTACTGGTTCGGGTGGAGGGCGAACCTTCCGAACATGCCGCCGCCAAGGACCTTACCCTGGCGGTCGTCAGACATTTCGGATCGAGGGGGTTGCTGGGCTGTGCCGCTGAATTTACAGGCCCGGCAATCGAAGCTCTCGACCTGGCAGGCAGGATAACACTCGCTTCAATGGCTACCGAAATGGGCGCCATAATCCTCTTCCCTCGATTCTCCAAATCCGCCGCACAGGAGCTCTCTCAGATGAGCGGTCAGAGCGGTGAATGGCCTCTCCCGGATGAGGATGCAGATTATCTCAGTGAAATAGTAATCGACGTGGATGGTCTCGAACCACTCGTCAGCCGCCCCGGTCATCCTGAGGATGTGGTCCCGGTTTCAGATCTGGAAGGTGAACCGATCGATTCATCATTCATCGGATCGTGCACGAACGGGCGTATCGAAGATCTGCGTGAAGCCGCCGCGATCCTGAAGGATAGAAGGATCGCCGGGGGTCACGTATTGAAAATCGTTCCCGCCACCGACCGGGTATGGATGCAGGCTCTCGACGAGGGATTGATCGAGATTTTCAAAACGGCCGGCGCTCTGATAAGCAACAGCGGGTGCGCCGGGTGTGCCGAGGGTCAGGTAGGCCAGACAGGTCCTGGTGAGAACACGGTTTCTACGGGCAACCGTAATTTCCCGGGAAAACAGGGCCTCGGTTCGGTCTATCTCGCTTCGCCTGCGACGGCTGCTGCATCTGCAATAGCCGGGATTCTCGTGGCTCCTCACAGACTCGGTTCGGAATTGAGCATCAAAGCCGCGACGGAAGAACCGGCCGGGGTGAGTATCTCACAACCCGCTTCAGAAGACCATGCACCCGAGACCACCGATACGGTTGAGGAGGTCGACCGCGGCTCCGATAAACCCGCTGCTGAAGTAGAGGGTAACGTCTGGGTTCTCGACATCGATTCTGTAGACACCGATATGATCTATCACAACCGGCATCTCTCCGTTACCGAGACAGACCAGATGGGTCAGTACGCACTGGGGAACGTTCCGGGCTGGGAGGATTTCCCTCAAAAGGCATCTCCTGGAGATATTCTGGTTGTCGGTACCAATTTCGGCGCCGGAAGCAGCCGTCAGCACGCTGTTGACTGCTTCAGGGCGCTGGGGATCGGCGCGATAATCGGTGCCTCCTTCGGGGCAATCTACGAGAGAAATGCGATCAATGCCGGATTCCCTCTCCTCGTGGGCGATCTCCGCATTCTGCTCCATACAGGCGACAGGGTCAGGGTGGATCTGGAAAGGGGAAAGGTCGAAAGGCTGCTCGACAACACCGTGTTCGAGATCGCTCCCATGTCACCGGTTCAGCTGCGTATCTATCGCCGCGGCGGCCTGCTCTCCTCCCGCTGAAGGATCGAGAAGAACCGTGAGCCAGACATTTGCACAGAAAACACTTGCACGCCGGACCGGCCTGAGCCGGGTGGAACCGGGACAGATAGTAACAGTTCATCCCCGGCACCTTCTCATGCATGACAACACAGCAGCGATCATCCGGAAAATAGAGGAAGACCTGAAAGTTCACGGCGTTGCAGATCGTGAACAGCCAGTGATCGTGCTCGATCATATTTCACCGGCCAGAGATACCGCTGCGGCCACGGCCCATAAAAGTATCAGAGAGTTTGTAAGCACGTTCTCCCTCCCCCATTTCTTCGACATCGGAGAGGGTATCTGTCATCATGTAGTGCTCGAAAACGGTCTTGCTTCCCCGGGGGAGATTATCGTCGGCAGTGACAGTCATACCTGCACTTATGGTGCTGTCGGTACCTTTGCCACCGGAATAGATCGCACCGAGGCGGCGGCTCTTCTGCTCACGGGCGAAACGTGGTTGAAAGTTCCCCTCTCCATCAAGGTGGTCCTTTCGGGCATTCTGCCCGAACTTGTTACCGCGAAAGACCTCGTACTCCATCTGACCGGTCTGTTAGGCTCCGGCGGCGCCTCTTACAGGGCGGTTGAGTACCACGGTGTCATCGATCAATTGAGCATGTCCGACCGGATTACCATCTCAAATATGGGAATCGAGATGGGCGCAAAGACAGCGGTATTCCCGGTGGACGATCTCACGCGGGATTTCCTGAACGAGTCGAGCTGCGAGTGGGAGGAGGGAGCATTCTCGTGGGCCGATCCCGACGCAGAGTACGAGCAGGTAGTGGATGTGAATCTATCCGAAATCGTTCCGGTCGTTGCCCTCCCCGGTGCAGTGGATGATGTCGTCTCTGCCAGGAGCGCAGATGGAATAAAAGTGGATCAGATTCTGATCGGAACATGCACCAATGGCAGGCTCTCCGACCTGCAGGCGGCAGCCGGAATACTCAGGGGCAGGAAGATATCAAGTTCTGTGCGTCTGCTTGTGCTGCCGGCCAGCAGGCAGGTGTTCGAAGCCGCGGTTGCTGATGGCACTATCGCCGATCTGAGCCGTGCAGGAGCGATGATCCTGCCTGCCGGATGCGGTCCGTGCCTTGGTGCACACATGGGAGTTCTTGCCCCGGGTGAAGTATGCCTCTCAACATCGAATCGCAATTTCAAAGGCAGAATGGGAACTCCCGACGCAGAGATATATCTCAGCAGTCCGATAACCGCCGCCGCCTCTGCCCTGACAGGCCGCATCACCGATCCACGTGAGGCCGGGCAGTGAAGGTCTGGCGCTACGGCAATGACGTTAATACCGATCAGCTCTTTCCGGGCAAGTACACCTATACCTGCAGCACTTCCGAGGAGATACTGCCCCACCTTCTGGAGGACCTCGATCCCCTCTTTGCCGGCTCTGTTCAGCCGGGCGACCTGATCGTGGCAGGTAAGAACTTCGGGTGCGGATCGAGCCGCGAGCAGCCTGTGCTGGGTCTGAAAGCGGCCGGGGTGACCGCAATCATCGCCGAATCATTTGCCCGGATATTCTACCGTGCATCGATCAATCAGGGTCTGCTGCTGATCGAATCACCGCAGGCCGTCAACACCTGGAATGAGGGGGATGAGATTACGATAGACCCTGCGGGAGAGCTCATAGTTGTGGGAGGCCGGACATTCCAGGTACCTCCCATGCCCGATATGCTGCTGGCAATCCGCGAGGCAGGGGGACTGTTACAGGAAGTTCGCAATCGTCTGAATGAAAAGAAGGATGGCATGAAATGAACGCTCCCGCCCGATCCGATCAGAACCGGGGAGAAGCCGGCAACCGGGGGGATGATGTACGGTCCGACTGCTGGGTCGGGGTGAGTATCGGAAAGGAATCGGAACTGCAGCTCCGGAGCAGGGTCGAAGTCCTCTATGGCGAGAGTATCCGCACCCAGGCAAAAGAGGTCATCGACTCGCTGGGTGCCGGGCCGCTTGCAATCGAAATCGATGACAGAGGCGCCCTCCCCTGGGTAATCGCAGCCAGAATCGAAGCGGCAGTCAAGGCTGCAGATCCCGGGTTGAAGACATCCTGGCTCCCGGAGAAGACAACTCCACGGCGCATGCCGGTTGCCGACCGCCTCCGTCGCTCAAGGCTCTATCTGCCGGGAAACACTCCCGGATTCATGCTGAATGCCGGCCGGCACTCCCCCGACGGCATCATACTCGACCTGGAAGATTCGGTGGCACCATCCAGAAAATCCGAAGCACGCCTGCTGGTGCGCAACGCCCTGCGTTGTCACGACTTCGGTTCAGCAGAGGTGATGGTGCGCATCAATCAGCTTCCGATGGGGTTTGAGGATCTGGATGTAATACTCCCCGAGAATCCGGAGATGATCCTGATACCCAAGGTCGAGAATCCCGATCAGGTACGCGAGGTGGACGAATACTGCACCAGAGTCCTGGCGGGCTCAGATAATCCCCCACCCCTGTTGATGCCGATAATCGAGAGCTGTCGGGGGGCCTGGTTCGCGCTGGATATCGCCGAGGCGGGCAGCAGAGTGGCCGCAATTACGATCGGACTGGAGGATTACACGGCCGATCTGGGCGTGGAGAGAACCCTCGAAGGAAGAGAGTCATTCTGGGCACGTACACAGCTGGTGAATGCTGCCTGCGCCGCAGGCATTCAGCCGATCGATACCGTCTTCAGCGATGTGGATGATCATGAGGGGCTGCGGGCCAGTGCGCTGGATGCGAAACGGCTCGGTTTCGTGGGCAAGGGCTGCATTCATCCCAGACAGATCCAGGTGATCCACGATGCATTCGCACCATCACAGAGAGAGATAGAAAAAGCGATCAGGGTCGTTACTGCATTTGAAGACGCCGAATCGCGAGGTGATGGAGTGGTGGCACTGGGGAGCAGGATGATCGACCCGCCTGTAGTTCTGAGAGCCCTTAATACCGTGAATCAGGCAGTGACCCTGGGGCTTCTGGCCAGAGAGTGGCGCAGCCGGGAGGAAGAGAAGAGGGAGAGCGGCGATGCCTGAAACAGATATCCCGATTACGATTAACGCAGCCGGCAGATCGGTACCTGAAAGTGTAAACGGAAAGCCTCAGATTCCTTTCAGGGGAGTCGGTCTTCACATTCCGGAGGGAAGTAAAGCAGCACCACCGCTCAGATCGTGCGCAGATTATCCCGCCGACGGCGACAAGCGGCTTCCCGACCTGGTTGCCGCACTTGAAGCGTGCGGTCTCGAAGACAATATGACTATCAGCACGCACCATCATCTCAGAGACGGGGATGCGATTGCCCTGTCGGTGTTTGAAGCGGCTTCAAAGCTTGGAAAGAAGGACCTGTTATGGTTCCCTTCGGCTGCTTTCCCCTGCCATGCGCCTCTGATCGAACACCTCGACTCCGGCCTGATTCATCACATCGAGGGAAGCCTGAATGGTCCCCTGGGTGAGTATTGCTCCACTGGGAGGATGCGCGGAACGCACGTGCTCCGATCTCATGGCGGCCGCTGGCAGGCAGTTCAGGACGGTGAAATTCACGTAGACATCGCGGTTATCTCGGCACCAACTGCTGACTGTTTCGGTAACGCAAACGGCCTTGAGGGTCCATCCGCAACCGGGGGACTGGGATTCGGCCTTGTTGACTCAAAGTATGCAGACAGGGTCATCGTGGTTACGGACAACCTTGTACCATTTCCAGCCGTCCCGTGGCAGATCCAGGGGAACGACGTCGACTTCGTTCTGGAAGTGGAGAGCCTGGGTGATGCGTCGAAGATCGTATCTGGTACAACCCGTATCACCCGCAGTCCTGACCGCCAGCTCATCGCAGAAATGACGGCCAGTTTCGTCGAGAAAACCGGCATCATGCGCGATGGCTTCAGCTTCCAGGCCGGCGCAGGAGGCACGGCTCTGGCATTCGCGATCTACCTGAAAGAGAGAATGGAAAGAGCCGGAGTAAGGGCATCATTTATCCGGGGTGGTACGACCCGTTACCTGGTCGAGATGCTCGAAGAGGGCCTGACCGATTACCTGCTGGATGGACAGACCTTCGACCTCGACGCAGTGGAATCGATGGGACGCAACAGAGGCCACGTAATGACGAGCCCCTTCACATCGTACAATTACCACGGCAAGGGCAACTTCGCGTCGATGGTAGATGTGGTCGTACTCGGGGCAACCGAAGTGGACATCAATTTCAATGCAAATGTCGTGACCCACTCGGACGGCAAACTGATGCATGGCATTGGCGGCTGGCAGAACTGCCTTTTTGCCGGCTGTACCATCCTGCCGGTTCCGGCAATGCGTGACCGCATACCCGTAATCATTGATGAGGTGACAACCCTGTGCGGGCCTGGTGAATTGATCGATGTCATAGTGACAGAAAGAGGAATAGCGATCAATCCGCTCAGAGAGGACCTGCTCGAGAGAACAAATGATTCCGGTCTGCCGATCAGGCCGATTCACGAAATTAAGGATGAACTCGATGCCATCTGTGGAGTACCCTCAAAACCACAACTCGGAGATGAGATAGTATCGGTCGTGAAATGGGTGGATGGGACACTGCTGGACAGCATCCGGCGCACTGAATAGAGGAGCCTTATCCGATGAGTGCGAGGAAATCGGAAAACCCTGTACCGGAACCCCAGCCGATCAGGACCGCTGGAGAGGCGGGGATCCAGGACATCCTCTCTCTCCTTCTAGAGAATACCAGGGATGCCATATACCTGCTCGCCGGCAGACGCTTTCCCATCATCAATCGCGGTTTCCAGGAGATGTTCGGCGTTACCCCGGAAGAGGCCAATTCTACCGATTTCAACTTCATGAATCTGGTAGCACCGGAAAGCCAGCCACTCGTTATCGAGCGGGCCGAGAAATACGCAAAGGGCGAACCGGTACCGCACGAGTATGAGTTCCGTGCTCTGACGAAAGACGGGCGGAAACTGATCGTGCTTGCAAACACCTCCAGGGTCAACTACCTGGGTGAGGAAGCCACGCTCGGAATCGTTCATGACATCACGGCACGCAAGGAGATCGAGGAGGCCCTTTCAGCAAGTGAGGAGAAGTACCGCACTCTGGTCGAAAGAGCCAATGACGGGATCGCCATCCTGCATGACGGGAAGCTGGCATTCGTGAATGAGAGGCTGGCCAAGGGGCTGGGATACAAGGTGGAGGAGATGGTGGGTTCTCCGATGACAGATTTTATCCCTCCCGACAAAATCGGAGAACTGGTCGAACGGTACGAGCGGCGCATGGCAGGTGAGGATGTACCCAGCATATATGAGATCGAGATCGCCAGAAAAGATGGAGAAATCCGGCATATCGAAGTAAATGCGGGACTCATCACCTACATGGATCAACCTGCCGACCTGATTATCGCCAGGGACGTTACCAATCGGAAAAAGACGGAGAGGGAACTACGCGAAAACGAGGCATTCCTCGAAAGTGTTTTCGAGAGCATCCAGGACGGAATAAGCATCCTCGACCCGGACCTGACCATTCGACGCGTTAACGGAATCATGAAGAAATGGTATGCAGAGAACCTTCCCCTGGAAGGCAGGAAGTGCTACGAATGTTATCATAACACGACTGAAGTTTGTGATCCCTGCCCGACTGTGCGCTGCATAGAATCGGGCCAGACCGAAAGCGACATCGTACCGGGCCTTGCCGGCTCTCCCGTTGAATGGCTCGGACTCTATTCATACCCGATCAAAGATGAGACAACCGGTGAGGTGACCGGCGTAGCCGAATTCGTACGGGATATCACTGAAAGCAGGCGTGCGGAACTAGCCATTCTTGAGAGTGAAGAACGGTTCAGGATGGCTTTCGATCACGCGCACATCGGACGGGGGATGGCATCGCCGGACGGACGCTTCACCAAAGTGAACAGATCGTTGTGCGACATCCTGGGATATACTCAGGAGGAATTACTGCAGAAGACCTGGATGGAGGTCACCCATCCGGACGACCTGGAACTCTCCACCCAGCATTCAATTGCCATGATGCAGGGAGATGTCCCTTCGTTCCAGCTTGAGCACATGCTGCTCCATAAAGAGGGATACGGTGTCTGGGTGAACCTGAGTGTCGTCCTGATAAGAGACCAGGAGGGTAATCCACTCTACGTGCTCGGTGACATAGAGAACATAACCGTACGGAAACAGGCCGAGGAAGCTCTCCAGCTCAGCGAACTCAATCTGCGCACGATGTTCGAGACGATGGTCGAGGGAGTCGCCTGGATCGATCTGGATGGACGGTATTTAAAGGCAAATCGTGCTGCAGAGCAGATCCTGAGGCTGAAGAATTCAGAGGAGTATCCGGAACAGTATCTCCTGCCGGAGTGGGAAATGGTCAGGGAGGACAAGTCTGAAATGCCCCTGGAAGAACAGCCAGTTTCCCGGGCAATGAAGAGCATGCAGACGGTAAAAAATGTGATAACCGGCCTGAGACATCCCGATGGTACGATCACCTGGATCAACCTGAGCGTCACTCCCCTGCTGGATGAAAAGGGGAAACCGACAGGATTCATCAATACATTCGCCGACATCACAGACCAGAAAATACTCGAACAGCAGCTGTTCCAGGCCCAGAAGATGGAAGCGATCGGACGTCTTGCCGGTGGAATCGCCCACGATTTCAACAACATCCTCACTGTAATTTCAGGCAACGCTCAGCTGGCGATTATGACGTTGAAGGAAGAGGATCCGATGCACGAGAGGATGAAGACGATTCTCAAATCAACAGGTCATGCAGAAGAACTTACCCGCCGACTCCTGGCATTTGGACGGAAACAGATCACTTCGCCCAAGGTACTCGATATAAATGATATCCTTCACGAACTGGAACAGATGCTCCACCGGGTGATCGGTGAGGATATCCAGCTGATCATAAAGCCTGGTATTGATATTGGATCGATCACTTTTGATCCGACACAGATGGAACAGATACTGGTCAATCTGGTGGTTAATTCCCGCGATGCCATGCCCGACGGCGGTACTCTGACGATCGAGACCACCCAGGTTGAACTGGGGATCGACTACATTCGCATCCACCCCTACGTCGAACCGGGCAGGTACATGCGGATATCGGTAATTGACAACGGCACAGGGATGAGCGAGGAAACAAAGCAGCATATCTTCGAGCCCTTCTTCACAACCAAGGAGATGGGCAGTGGATTGGGTCTGGCAACGGTCTACGGGATAGTAAAACAGAGCGGAGGTTCGATAGAAGTAACGAGTAAAGAGGGAGCCTGTACGACTTTCAAGATCTACATTCCGGTTGTCGATCTACCCTCGGAGCCATTTTCCGTTCTGAGAGTTCAGCCGGAAATGCAGAAGGGCATCGAAACGATCCTGGTCGTTGAAGATGAAGAGGGTGTCAGGGTATTCGCAACCGAGATCCTGACCGAGCTCGGTTATACGGTTCACGATTTCGGAAGCCCCGAGAAAGCGTGGGAATTCTGTGAGAGCGGAGATCGAAGCCTGGACCTGATCCTGACGGATGTGATCATGCCCGGCGCCAGTGGAGCCGATCTGGTGGCAAGACTGAAAAATAATTATCCGGAAACTCCCGCCATCTTCATGAGCGGTCATACCGACGACTTTATAGTTCACCATGGAGTTCTGGATGAAGGGGTTGAGTTCCTGCCGAAACCATTCTCACCGCAGGAACTCTCCAGCAGGGTCAGAAAATTGCTGGACCTGTCTGAAGAGCACTAAGTACACCCGCAGTTAACGGATGAACCGGTGCAGACCGTGCCGGCGGGCCATATCGAGGGCCTCCTGATATTCCTCGTCTTTCAGCGGTACATTCACCTCGGGCCTTCTGGCAGCCTTGAACGCCGGCCTGTACTGAGCCATTACATTAACCCATGTGTCAGAGGAAATCTCCCTGGCCAGGAATTCCATCGATTTCTCAGTTCCGGCCGCGTTGTTCGGCAGAACCAGGTGACGGACCAGAAGACCCCTGACAGCAACTCCGTCCGGTCCTGTGACCAGGTCACCCACCTGGCGATGCATCTCCTTCAAAGCAGCCCGGGCAACCTCCGGATAGTCGGGTGCACCAGATAATCGGCGTGCATTTCTATCGTCAGAATACTTCAGATCGGGCATATAGATGTCCACAACACCATCCAACTGTTGGAGTGTCTCTACCGAGTCGTAGCCTCCACTATTGTAGACAAGTGGAATCCCCAGCCCATTTTCAGCAGCCATTGCAAGGGCAGCAAGGATCTGGGGCACTACATGAGATGGTGTTACCAGGTTGATGTTGTGACACCCCATGTTCTGGAGAAAGAGCATTGTAGCCGCAAGCTGGTCACTGCCGACCTGACGGCCGAACCTGCCATGGCTGATATCAGAGTTCTGACAGAACCAGCAGCGCAGGTTGCACCCTGCAAAGAAAATGGTCCCGCTTCCCCTCTGGCCCGTTATCGGTGGTTCTTCGCCGAAGTGAGGATTGGCTGAGGAAACAACCGCCCGTATCCCGATCCCGCAGAATGCACTCTCTGAGCTGTCCATTCTGTCAGCACCGCAGTCTCGGGGACATAATCTGCACTCTCTCAGTCCCTGTGAGAGCAGATCCGCGCGTCGCTGCAGCTCCCCGGAATCAAGCAGAGCAAGATATGAGGGGTAGATCTCAGAGATCATACGGGTGGCCTCCTAGAGATCAGATAGTAGCAGTGCAACTGGACCTGCTCCAGGATATGTTGCCTCTGGACCCCTCACCCGTTGTGGAAATAAGCTGTATTTGATCGCCTGTTAGAGGAAAACTGCTTATCTATCTGCCCGTGAAACACCTGTCCCTCGCCAAAACTCTATCCAAGTTGATCCTGAAGCTAAGAGCTATGTCTCAACCAGTAAGAACTTCTGTTACCGCTTCTTCCTGGATGGTGAACGAGCCTCAAGGACTCTCTGCTGCGACATATTCCTTCAACACTTATTTCCGCAGACATAACTTCCCTGCGCCGAGGCGAATTTAGAGTACGTTTATCAGTACATTGCATATCAAGGCAATTAGGTACTCGGAATAGCTGTCAGGCTACCTTTCTCCATACGTACAGGTGATGGAGCCCACCAACTCTTGGCAAAGAGATTACGTGTGCCTTGTCGTCCAGCCTTGTATCTGGACTTGTACTCACCGAGGAGTGGAGGACACGCCGTCGCTCGTGGTGGATGACGAAGAATACA
>CAZWVF010000026.1:0-35341 GCA_964637695.1 uncultured Gemmatimonadota bacterium
GAGCATCTGACTACGGATCAGAAGGTTGGGGGTTCGACTCCTCCCGGGCGCGCCAGTTAATATCGCCTGCTGGAATCCTGAGAACATAATAACTTCCTCGATTATTCAGGACTGACCTTTCGTGTGTAAGTCTGTTCAGATTGAAATGAAGATTTCACGGCAGTACGAAACACTTTGCTGTCGTAGTACGTTTCTTTTAACAGTCTGAGATTCGTACAGATACTATAATAATACGACACTGGTATAACGATCAGGAGATTACTGAATGGGTAAGCTTCCGCCCGGAAGAATGGGAACTGATCTTCCAGGCCATTGGACATCCCGCAATGATTCTTGATCCCAATCATGAGGTCATCGCCGCCAATGCGGCCACCTGCGAAGCGATCGGATGACTGATATTTCACGCAGCAAGCAGGCTACAGACGCCTTAAGATTTACACAGTTTACGCTGGATCGATTTGCGGATGCGGCATTCTGGGTGGGTCCCGATGCCAGATTTGTCTATGTGAATGATGCTGCATGCTATTCTGTCGGTTATTCTCGAGATGAACTTCTTACAATGACAGTTCATGATATCGATCCACAATTTACGAAAGAGGTCTGGCCCGACCACTGGAAAGAGGTGAAGGAACGTCATTCTTTCTCTCTCGAATCAGTGCATAAGCACAGGGACGGCAGTACCTTTCCGGTTGAAATAACGGTCAACTTTGTTGAGTTCGAGGGGCAGGAATTCAATTGTGCCTTTGCCCACGATATCACTGCCCGGAAGCAGGCCGAAAAGAACCTGCAGGAGAGTGAAGAGAAATATCGTGCTATTTTCGAATCGTTCCATGATGTCTACTATCGCACGAACCGAGAGGGAGAAATCACTCTTATAAGTCCTTCCGTACGTGATCAGGCTGGATACGATCCAGAGGATGTTCTGGGACATCCGGTCACCGATTTCTATGCAGATCCGGATGATCAGGAAGTTTTCATGCAGGAAATAGAAAAATTCGGCATGATAAATGACTACGAGTCCAAATTCATGGCAAAGGACGGAAGGATAATTGACGTTTCAATCAGTGCCAGGCTCATTTTCGGGGATGACGGTCACGTTCTTGGATTCGAGGGAGTTTTAAGGAATATCACAGGGCGAAAACGCACCGAGGAAGATAAGGCCAAACTCGAAGCCCAGCTGCAACATTCACAGAAAATGGAAGCCGTAGGCAGACTGGCAGGAGGTATTGCTCATGACTTCAATAATATCCTGACCGTGATCTCCGGTAATACCGATATGGGTATGATGGTCCTCAGGGAAAGCGATCCTCTATATGAGAGACTCAGTACTATAAAGCAGGCGACCGATCATGCCTCGGAACTGATCCAACAGCTTCTGTTATTCAGTCGCAAGCATATTGCCACTCCGGAGATACTCGATCTTAATAGTGTTATATCCGGTCTCGAATTGATGCTGCCTCGCCTGATTGGTGAGGACATAGTACTCGATTTCAGACTCGCTGATGATGCGGGCAAGGTGAAGATCAACCGAGGTCAGATGGAGCAGGTCCTGGTCAACCTTGCCATCAACGCTCGTGATGCGATGTCGCAAGGCGGGAGACTTACATTTGAAACATCCACGTTAGAAATGGACGAGTTGAGCGCACGTCTCCATCTGCTGGAGAAGCCGGGCACGTATGCCGTCGTGTCGGTGTCAGATACAGGACCTGGAATGAGCAAGGAACTCATAGAAAATATATTTGAACCATTCTTTACTACCAAGTCAACGGGTACAGGGCTCGGCCTCTCAACAGCGTATGGAATAATAGACAAAAACCAGGGCCGGATCTCTGTCTACAGTGAAGAGGGATTAGGCACAACCTTCAGGGTATATCTGCCTGCGTGTGACGAAGATGTCACCAACGAGAATGAGAGCGGCTTATCAAATGACCTTCCGTGGGGCAATGAGAGCATTCTACTGGCAGAAGATGAAGAAGGAGTGCGAGACCTGGAGGTGGAAATATTGACAAGCCTTGGCTATCAGGTGCATCAGTTCGCAAACCCTGATGATGCCGTGGATTATTATAAGAAAAATCCAGGTGGAATCGACCTGCTGATCACAGATGTTATAATGCCTGATCTCTCTGGCCCTCAGCTGGCTGAGAAATGTCACGAAATTGGCGGCATAGAGAAGGTGCTTTATATCAGTGGCTATACCTCAGATGCTCTGGCAGAACATGGAATTGATCAAGAGCATGTGAACCTTCTCATGAAGCCCTTTTCACCTGAGGAACTGGCACTGATGGTGCGTGAAATTCTCGATTCTTCTGACGATTCGACTGAATCCGACTAAAGCCGGGCATTCTCCAAAAGTAAAGCCTCAATTTGAATTCCTTGCATTCTCCAGGGAGGTAAAGGAGAATGTCTGATATGTATTTGGAAGTCCTTACCGATCTGGAGATAACCATATATGTTTCTCAATATTAATTTCAATTCACTGGCCTCCCGGATCATCTCCCTTGTTCTGATCATTCTGATCTGTTTCTCGATTGGCATCGGTTTCGTGACCTATAACTCGATGCGAACTCGCCTTCGGTCCATAACAATGGAGAATCTTTCAACACTGGCCACAGCGAAGGAGCAGGCTGTTGAAATCATGCTCCAACGATTTGAGGAAGTTGTTACGGGCTTTGCGCTGCCCGATCTGTCAAGTCAGGTCGAGGATTACTTGGATGCTGCCGGTGACATGAAAGAGCAGCTTCGCAGAGACATCACGATATCAATGCGACGAAGCATGCAGGCTTCGTTGAGAATCGTAGCTGCACAGGTTGTAGATAGGTCGAACAACATCCTTATTCAGACTGATCCGGAACTCCCTCTTCTCCTGAAAACAGGATCTGTTCAGTTTAAATCGGCACTGCTGAAAACGACGATAGGCACTCCCTTTTTTCTGAACGAAGAATTCCTGGTCGATATGACTACTCCGCTCCAGGATTCCGGGCATAATATGTTTGCGGTCCTGATCGTTCGAAAACAGGCAACCCTTTTGATGGATATCACCGGCGATTACGAAGGGCTGGGTGAAACGGGCGAGACCGTGATTGGACAGGCACGCCAGGATTCAGTCTACTTCATCGCTCCGATCAGGGGTGATCCCGGATTGCGGATTGTTCAGCCTGCACCACTGAGTGGAACCAGAGCACGGCCTATGATAAATGCGACTCGGGGCCAGTCGGGAATAGTCCCTCATGTGTATGACTATGCGGAAAATATAGTTTTTGCAGCCTATAGACCCATCCGGTCGCCCAGCATATCCGCCTGGGGACTCGTTTTAAAGATACACGAGGGTGAGGCCCTGGCTCCTGCGAACAATTTAAGAGGTACTCTTGTTGTGGCACTGGTAATCCTGCTGCTGATTGCCGCAGCAATCGTGGTTCCACTTGCAGGCAGTTTCGTAAAACCCCTGAAAGATCTGGAAGAAGCCACCGAGAGGGTGGCAGACGGTGCATTGGATGTCCGTGTACCTGTCAGGACCAAAGATGAAATAGGCAGATTGAGCAATTCATTCAATAAGATGACATCGCAGCTCGGCAGAGCACGTGATGACCTCATGCGAAGCAATCAGGAACTCAGCTCATTTGCCTACGTTGTCTCCCACGACCTGAAGGCACCACTCAGGGGAATATCAAGTCTAACCACCTGGCTTTCCGAAGATCTTGCAGACCAGCTGGAGGGGGACCAGCTTATACAGATGGAATTGCTACGAAACCGTGTTGGGCGTATGAATGCTCTGATAGACGGGCTTCTGGAGTATTCCCGAATTGGCAGGGTTAAAGCTCCGGCAGTGATGACAAGAGTGGAGGACCTGGTCATACGGGTTATCGATCTCCTCGATCCACCGGATGATATTGAAATAACAGTTGAGGCTCCTCTGCCCGTCATAATGGTAGACGACCTGCGGTTGTCCCAGGTATTCCAGAACCTTATAGGGAATGCAATTTCCTATCATCCTGGTCCTGAGGGAGTAATACTTATTGGCTGCAGGGATGCGGGTGATTTCTGGGAGTTCTTCGTAAGCGATGACGGGGACGGAATAGAACCCCGATTCCACGATCGAATTTTCGCAATGTTCCAGTCACTGCAGCCGCAAGATGATGTTGACAGCACCGGTGTAGGACTTGCACTGGTGAAAAAAATAGTTGAGGATCGGAGCGGTGATATTTGGGTTGAATCTGAAGGAGTTAAAGGTAAAGGTGCCACCTTCAGGTTTACCTGGCTTAAAAACATGATTGAAGCCTGAAGGTATCAAAATGAAGAAAGATTGTGCTCTATTGCTCGTAGAAGATGATCCTGTCGATGTAATGGCGATAGAGCGTGCACTCAAACAGCATAAAGTAACGAATCCTCTATTCGTGGTTAATGACGGCACTACTGCTCTGGATTTTCTGCGGCACGAGGGGAATTTCTCAACTCCCGAATCATCTCCTCGACCCTGTATCATACTGATGGATCTGAAGATGCCCAGGATGGGTGGTCTGGAGTGCCTGCGTATTATTAAGAATGACCCGAATCTGCTGGAAATACCGGTAGTGATCTTCACCAGCTCCACAGACGAGATGGACGTTAGAGACAGCTATATTAATGGTGCGGCATCCTACATCGTCAAACCGGTCACCTTCGAGAAACTGATAGAAGCCATTTCGAAGTTTGAACTCTACTGGACAATGACGGAACTGCCCTGAAGCACAAGTTAGGGACAGGTGGACTTTCGATAGCTGAAGATATTACTATAACCAATCTGAGAAATAGTATCTGCCGGAAGTGATGCTCCACCCGCATGTTTAAAGTTAGGTCGAACTAAATGGATAATAATAAGAAAAATAGTCTCAGAACCGTTGTGACTGCTTTACTGTTCGTCTTGATGCTGCCCTGTATTGAAGTCTCTGCTGCAACACCTGGTTTGGAATTCGAGCCTTTACGGTCTATCGGTCAGGATCGTGTCCTTACTGGTGTTCTGGAGCTGGATAATAACAATGTGGACGCGGGTGAAGCCAGGGCGATCGCTGAGCGGCTTCGCCTTTATCTGTCCAGAGAAGAAATGTTCGATGTTCTTGAGCGCAGTCGCATGGAGTCGATCCTCAACGAACAGGGATTCCAGCTTTCAGGTGCCTGCGACACAGAGGAGTGCATAGTCCAGATCGGGACTATGCTGGGTGCACAAAAAATGGTAGCCGGTAGCGTTTCAAGGGTGGGGACCCTCTATACACTTCAGGTGAGGATCATCGATATAGGAACCGGACGTATAGAGGAAACAGCATTTTACGATGTTGATGGAATCGAGCAGGTTTTGCAGACCGCCACACAGAACTGTGCGAAAGATCTGGCACGTGGTGTACGTGAGCGGATGGGCATGAGAGTTGAGGAGGATCCGCAGGCTCAGGAAGATCCGCGGACAGGGGAGGAACGAACCCAGCCCCAGACACAGCAGACCATACCAGGCAGCATTTCTACAGACCGGAGCGGGTGGATTTTCAGGATCAACTCGGGTCCGGCATTAACATCTATAAGCACAGATGATAATGGCGGTTTGAAGATTTCCGGCGGAAGCGCAATAGCTGCCGGGCTTTCTATAGGTAAAACTGTCAGACAGAACCTGGTGTTATCGTTCGAGTACTGGAATTCAACCGTTACCGGACCCACTCTCAAGATGGGTACGCTGGAAGTAGATACAAAGGACAACGTTGTGGTTAAAGCAGGTGGAGTCGGTTTTGGATTAACAAAATACTTCATGCCCGGGAACTCATATATGGCTGCAGCATTTCTATTGCCCAAAATGAATATGGATGATGCCACCACGGGCACCAGTGCCGAGACGAAAACAGGGACGGCACTTCAATTAACTGCGGGCAAGGAGTGGTGGCTGCTGCGAGGTCTCAGCATAGGTGCTGCCGGTCAATTAGTATTCGGCTCGATGAAGGATGAAGGCACAAACCCTGCTAAATTCAGTTTGAGCACACTGGGTTTTCAGCTTTCGGTAACCTGGCAATTAAAACCGGCACCCTGAACAACAGGGGTATCATAAATGGATTTGAAAGAAAGGCTTGTACAGGCTGCCAACTGGAGAGAGTTCTTCGAGGATCTCCATAACCGGATTATCGATACTCTGGCCGATAAAATCGATTCTATAGACAGGAGCGTTGTTGAGAGCCTGCTTGAGTGGGAGGTCCAGCTTTCAGTTGAGCATATTCTGGAAGATGGGAAAACAATTTCGATATCCTAAAAAGTCCTTGTCATCCTCAACCCGGGACATATAAACTTCATATGTACTCTGGACATCAGGGTATTATATAGGACGGGCCGTGTGCTTGATGGGGAGCACACGGCCCGTTTCGGGAGGTACTATATTTTTCCTGAATCGCCGATTATCAGGCGATCCTTTCCAACGAATCTCATCGCTCAGTACCTGACCACTCGACCCGTTCCCGTCCTTTATGTCCAGTGCTCTTTTATTGAGTGCCGCAGTCGAGACACTTGACCGTAGAGGGTCGGTTCGGGCTCACCCGACCCTGCACTTCAGAGAACCTTGCAGCGAGACCGTTGGCTATATACTCCAACTCATCGTCTCACAATTACTAACGGATGAACTCTGGATTTGGTTGCCTTAAAAATCAATCCCCAGCAACATTTTTTAAGGCCTGGAGTGATTCCAAAAAGGCTTCCAGGATCGTTTCATCGGTCAGGAATGAAATGATATTCATTCGTAGAGCGATTCCGCCAGGGACCGGGGCGGATGATATCCAGAATCTGCCATCCTTCTGAACCGCAGCGGCGATTCTTTGTTGCAGAACGTCTCTTTTCCTCAGAGCACTCTCCGCTTCACTTCCTCCCCTGCATATTGCATCGGTGATCTGCCGCGGTTCGTAACGGAAGGTGACGATTGCCGTTGCCGGTTCCATTGCCAGTTGCCACTCCGGCATCTCCTTTATTCTCTCAGCGAAATCCCTGGCCAGCTGCAGCTGTTGGTTAACGGTCTCGCTGTACCAGTCCGCTCCCATCTGTTTTATAGCCATCCAGACCTTCAGAGCGCTGAATCGCCGGGTGCCGGCCAGGCCGCACTGGTAGTAATCGGTCGGAGACCTGCCCGAAGCAGTTTGAGAATCCGGTACGTATCCGGCCATCGCCTGAAAGGCGTCCAGACCACTCCGGGATTCTCTGTACAGGATTCCGCCCGCAACGAATGGCACAAAGAACCACTTGTGAGCATCCACGGTAATAGAGTCGGCCCTTTCGATTCCGTGCAGCAGGTCGGGATACCAGGTGCTGAAGCCGGCGGCCCCTCCATAGGCGGCGTCCACGTGAAACCAGAGTCCTGTTTCTTCTGCCAGGTCCGCCAGATCATCGAGCGGATCTATGGCTCCGGCAGCCGTAGTGCCTGCAATACCGACGATGGCCAGGGGCTCCATTCCTTCTCTGCGGTCACTTTCGACAGCAGCTCGAATATCGGTGACATCGACGGTGGCGTTCTGCTGTGCCGGTATGCTTCTGAGAGCGTTCCTTCCGAGACCGAGCACATCCACCGACCTGATGAAACTGAAGTGGGCCTGATCGGATACATAGACGGTAAATCTCTTTCCCAGTCCGGCAAGACCGATGTCCCTGACCTCTGGCGCTGACCTGTGCAGTGCGAGCTTCAGGCCTGTAAGGTTGGCAACTGTACCTCCACTCGTGAGGTGCCCGCTGCAATCGGAGCCGTATCCTGTAGCTTCACCCAGCCACCGTATTACTGTTTCCTCCACAACCGATCCGACCGGGCTGTGGCTTGCAGCCGCCTGATTCTGGTTCATGGCGCTTGTAAGTGAATCGGCGAAGATTGCGATCGGCAGTGGAGTTGGATTCATCAATCCGAAGTAGCCGGGACTGGTGCTTGCCATTGTATGCGGTACGATTCTCTCCTTATAGAGCTCCAGTACTTCTCTGAAAGGAGTGCCCTTTTTCGGTATCGGTTCCTCGAAGAGGGCCCGCAGGTCATCAGCGCTGATCGGATCGGTGATCCTGCGGGATTGCTGATCGGTCAGATACTCTGCAATCAGTTCGTTGACCTCTCTGCCTATCTCTGCCGCCTGTATGCTGAGATCGGAACCAGGTGATGGAATAGACATAAATGATTCCTTGGATTATTTCCGGGTTGCTGTAACCTGTCTGAAAGTGAACTGGTGCCCATCCGGAGTCCGTTCTGTGGACCGCGAGTCCGGCTGTTGCCGGTGAGCAAACTCTGTATGGATACCAGTGAGGTTTCTGGGCAGAAACGAACTAACCACGAATTCCGCCGAAAGTAAAGATGAACGATTCGATCCCACTGATCGGAGCTGACAACCATGAAAGCTGGATGCAGCAGGCGCTTAAAGAAGCTGTGAAAGCCGCAGAGAAAGGAGAAGTACCTGTCGGGGCTGTTGTGGTACACAATTCGATGGTGATCGGTAGGGGATATAATCGTACCGAAAGCCTCGGGGATGCGACAGCTCATGCTGAAATCCTGGCAATTGGTGCAGCTTCAGAGACTCTCGGAGACTGGCGGCTTGAAGATTGTGCGTTGTATGTGACTCTGGAGCCGTGTCCCATGTGTGCAGGAGCAATAGTCCAGGCCCGTATTTCGAAACTGGTCTTTGGAGTACCCGATCCGAAAGCGGGGGCATGCGGCACTCTCTACAACATCGTGGAGGATCAGCGACTCAACCACGTGGTTGAAGTTATTTCAGGAGTCAGGGAGGAGGAATCCTCCTCCCTGCTCAAATTATTTTTCCATCAACTGCGCAGGGAGCGTTGAACTAGTTCTCGCCGCCACCCTTGCGTTTCGCCTTCCGCTGTGCAGGCCACTCACGCTTTTCACCGGTACGTGGATCGATCGGCATATCCCGCTTCGTTCGAGGCACCATTTCCAGTTCCTCAGATGCCAGGTATGCCAGCGAAGCCGCCAGCACCACGTTATTCCTGACTTCATCGAAAACGATCTTATCGTAGGTGTCAAGCTGGGTATGCCAGGTGTAACCGTATTCCCAGCTCAATGAGCTGAGGGAGAAGCAGGGGGCACCGACTGCCACGAAGGATGCGTGGTCGCTGCCACCACCAGACGGCATTCCGGGAAGCTGAAGGTCGATATGCCGGCTTACTTCCGTTGGAATCAGTGAGAGCCACTCTGCCAGGTAGGGGCCGGCCTCGATAAAACCGTTGTCGGACATCCTGACACACCGGCCCGTTCCGTTGTCCTGGTTGAATCCGGCCTGCATTCCGGCGATGATTTCCGGGTGGTCCTCCACAAAGGCACGGGATCCATTCAGACCCTGCTCTTCACTGCCCCACAGGCCCACGACCAGAGTCCTCTTCGGATTAGGATAAACCTTCCTCAGGATCCGCAGTGCTTCCATTGCGACAATTGATCCAGTCGTGTTGTCGCAGGTTCCCATGGCTCCGCTGGTAGTGTCCAGGTGACCCATCAGCATAACATACTCGTCCGGTTTCTCGGAGCCCGGAATCGTCGCGATCGTGTTCAGGGCCGGCTGGTCACCCAGGAAGGTGGTATCGACTTCGAGTTCAACTACAGGCTTCTGTCCGTTGGCCGCCATCCGGTAGAGCAGGGTGTAATCCTCGAGTGAGAGCTGAACCGAGGGAATCTCTTCGGTGTAGCCGCTGAAGACACGGTATGTTCCCCAACCACCCATCCAGTTCATGCTGAAGACTCCTGCGGCTCCTGCATCTTCAACCGCCAGGGCAAGAGCACCCTGGGGACGCCGACCTTCAAATCCTGCGTTATTCAGGTTCTCCCGGAATGCAGTTCGAGCCTGATCCCGTTCTTCCTGCATTTTCTCTGCAGCCCCTGGAAGGGCGAATTCCTCCCAGACTTCGTCGGGCCGGCCGGTCGGTTCAGGGAAGGAGATAAGTACAAATTTACCCCTTGTTTCAGAAAGCCAGACCTTGAACTCATTCGAGTCGGCGACAGCAGGTACAACCACGACTTCTGCTTTTATCGGTCTTGCGGTGCCTTGACTCCAGGCCAGAGACATGCCGTTGAGAGTTCTCACCCAGGGTTCAACCAGGTCTACGTGAGTGATACCGCGTTCCCAACCGACCCACGTACCGTATTGCTCGTTCTCGGCAGAGATACCCCATTGAGTGAACTTGTTAACTGCCCATTCATGTGCCTTCTGGTTCTGAAGGCTTCCTGTGAGCCTGGTTCCGAAGCCATCGATCAGCTCGCGGGCTGTTCTTTCAAGCTGGGAGTTTTCCATTGCCTCGGTCCAGATCTGCCGCAGGACGGGATCATCAACGGCAAGGGTCTGGGACGAGACAGGAGTGGTGGTCGTCACTGCAAAGGCTGTGATCACCAGTCCGAATGCTAAGCGTTTCATTAATTCCTCCGGAAATTTCATGTCTATAGTGTCGATGCCAGATTAATGCAAGGGGTGATTATGCACATGTCCCGGCTGCTTTACAATCAGAGAGAATTAACCGGGCCAGGGGAACCCGTCAGATAGACGGATTCCGCAGGAGTGGTTTAAAAGAGATCCAGGTCGTTGCCGTAGGCCACCCTGCCGTTGTAAATCCGGGCGATCTCAGCCAGCAGTTCCTCGGGGGTCGAACCCCAGAGAAGCTGGTGGTAAAGGATCAGCAGACCGGGTCGTGCTCTGGCTGCTATCTGTGCCAGTTCGACAGATGAAGTGTGAGAGCCGGCATGATACTTCTGCCAGATGGGTATGCGGCGCTGGAACCCTGCCTGAGAGTATACTTCGTGTATCAATATGTCGGCCCCTGTTGCCTGCTCTACCAGGCTTTCCACCGGTACCGTATCCCCGGAAATCACTATCACCCTGTCCGGAGTTACAAATCTGTATCCGTAGGCTTGAGGCCATGCGCCGTGTCTGACCTGGAATGCTGTAACTGTGATGAGCGAGTCGGTGTAAATGACAGCGGGGAGAATGCCTGGATCGACTTCGTGTGCATTGACCAGGTATCCATTCGGATTGGCAGGCTCCAGTCCTTCCAGACGCACGCGCACATCCTCTTTATATGCCTGTATAATATTGTTGGTCATCTCGGCGATGCCGGGTGGACCATATACTTCAACTGGAACGTTTCTCTCCAGCACCCACGGAGTGAATATGAAGTCGGGAATTCCGGCTGTGTGATCTGTATGCAGGTGCGTAATGAACAATCTGTTCAGCAGAGGGGGAGCCAGTCCGGAGATTCCCTTCTCCGCCGCTGCATTGGCTCTGCGGACCACACCTGGCCCAGCATCTATGATATACGGTATATCATCCACGACAATCGCGACAGAAGTGCCCGACCTGTCCGGTTCTGCATTCGGGGTTCCCGTACCCAGCAGTACGACCCTGGTTCTTGTCTCATCCTGCGGAGCATCTTCCTTCTCACACGATGAAACAGCCATGACCAGGAGTACGATACTCAGTGCAATCGGTAGAATTGTCTGGATAACGTGTCGCTTTTTCGGTTCGACCATTATCAGAACAGGGCTCCTTTGGAGATCGGATTCATATTGTAATGTATGTTCATATCCGGCGTTGAGATAGTGGAGCCTGCCCGGTATCGGTATATTTACATCTGGAAATCAGTCCTGACAGCTGAATACCCATTATAAATCCATAATAACGATAATTGGCCAAACAATTGAAAGAAAGAGTGGTTTACAGGCGCATTATGGCTCGATATTTAGTATACTGTTGATAACATCTTCCTTCTGGAACGTATGAAATCCAGATGCCGTCACCCGCATCAACCCGCGATCCTGCGTCCGGAAGCCGGAAATAGCATACTGTCGGACTCCATTGTTGAATCTGTCGGTAAGTAACAACGGACTTCCTGAGAGTCTTTTTCAGGGTTCACTCGCTCATTGGCTGGAGGTGTATGTGCAGGTACGGCCGTCAAAGCAGCGCGATCAATACAGGCCGATTCTTCGGCAACACCTGGAAGATCTCCCTCAATTCCATCATTTGACTCAGGATGATCGAATTGCCATGCTGGCGGTCTCTGCAGTACTCCCCTTTCGTACGAATGCCTATGTGATAGAAGAATTGATCGATTGGGACAATATCCCGGACGATCCGATCTATCAGCTTACCTTCCCGCAGAGAGGCATGCTTACCGAAGAAGATTTAGACTGGATGGTCGACCTGATAAGCAGGGGTGCACCGAAAAGTGAGTTGAATGAGGCTGCAAATGATATCCGGTTCAGGCTGAATCCCCATCCCGCAGGCCAGATTGAACACAACGTTCCGCATTATGGTGGTGAACCGATCTCGGGTATGCAGCATAAATACTGGGATACGGCTCTCTTTTTCCCCAGTCAGGGCCAGACGTGCCACGCATTCTGCACATACTGTTTCCGCTGGGCACAGTTCGTTGGCATCAAAGACCTGAAGTTCTCAAGCCATGAAGCCGATCGGCTTCATTCTTACCTGAAAAAGCATAAGGAGGTCCACGAGCTCCTCTTCACCGGCGGCGATCCCATGGTCATGAAAACTGACGTTCTCCGCCGCTATATCGAGCCCCTGCTCGATCCTGAATTCCATCATATTCGACATATCCGGATCGGTACGAAAGCGCTGGCCTGGTGGCCTCAACGTTTTATCAATGGAGATGATGCCGATGACTTCCTGAGGTTACTGGAGGAGATCCGTGCTACGGGCAGATTACCTGCCATCGTCGCGCATTACTCTCATCCTGTTGAGCTGTCAACTTCTGCCTCACGGGAAGCCATCCGCCGTATTCAGGATGCAGGCGGCATGATCCGTACTCAGGCTCCTCTGATCCGTCACGTCAACGATTCTTCAAGCGTATGGGCGGAGCTGTGGACCACTCAGACGTCTCTGGGCTGTGTGCCCTACTACATGTTCGTTGAGCGGGATACCGGAGCGAAGAAATACTTTGAAGTCCCTCTGGCCAGGGTGTTGAGGATCTTCCAGAAAGCATACCAGTCCGTTTCAGGGCACTGCCGAACGGTAAGGGGACCGATCCTGAGTGCTCTTCCCGGCAAGATCCATATCGACGGCGTCGCGGAGATGAATGATGAAAAGGTGTTTGTCCTGAGAATGCTCAGAGGGCGAATACCGGAATGGGAGCGAAAGCCGTTCTTTGCCAGGTACGACGATAAAGCGACATGGCTTTCTGACCTGAGACCTGCATTCGGGAAGAGCAGGTTCTTCTATGAAGATGAGCTCCAGGGTATGTTGAGTGACGAATTCAGGAAAGCCATCCCGAAGGATAAGAAACGGGTCGTCGGGGAGCAGGTGCGCAGACGGCTATGGTTCAAAAATTAACCTGAGACCAAGGTACGAAGTAAACATAGTACGGCTCGAGTGTCCCACCCCCGACAGTACCTCCAGCGTGTGGTTGTGCCCCGGGAAATACTGATCCATGTAATTTACCAGGGTAAGCCCACGGTAGTAACGATGGATTCCCTGCAGCATGGCACCGCAGCTCATATCGAGCATTGAAGATCCTGTGTCTGCACTTCCCACGAATATTATCACGTCGCGGCCTGTCAGATTGTTGCGGATCTCCGTCAGGCTCAATCTGCTCATATATGTATTCAGATTGCTCAGTCCGTAATGCCAGTTGTTGTAGTTTGAACAATCCACCGTACTGGGTACCTGGAAGTAGTTCAGCGAACCCTCAATGGCTCTCTCTGGTCCCAGGTAGAGATAGGTTGAGGGATTGGCGACGATATATCTGAAACGGATCCCGCCCGCATCGTGATCAGCATTGCTGCCGGCTGCGTAACGATGGACGTACTGTCCGCCTGCGGAATGACCGGCGACTACGATAACTTCCATATTGCCGTAAAGAGTTCTGCTTTTCAGTATCTCGATGATCCTGTCCATCGCTGCATAGGAGCTGATCCGTTCAGTTCGATACTCATCAGCAACAGAAAGGTGACCCTTCTTCCAGCCGCTGCTCGACCAGTAGGCCTCGTCACGCTCCGGCTCATCGTCGATTGTCTGGAAATCTGGTGCTATCACAATCGTATTCTCCAGGTTTCCTCTGGCCATAACAGCAACAATGCCCGTTTCGAAATTCCATTCGGCATTTCTGTTTGCACCGTGCACAATTATCAATGCCATCGTGATCAATTCGTTGCCGGCCTCGAGCGGATGACTGCGGTAATAGGGGAGCATGAGATCCCCGCCGATATCCAGCCGTGCCCTGCAGCGGGCGTCGGCATATGTACATGGAACAGGACCTGTATCGGGTGTCGTGCCCGTTTCATCTTTGCCACAACCGGCAAGCGGAAGAGAGAGCAACAGAACCAGTATGAAAAGGCGGTCTGCTCTTTTCAGAGTTCTCAAGGTATTCTTCATAGTGTTTCAGCATATAGTGCAGTGGAGCCTGGTGCCTCACGAAAAAAGGTACTCTAATTGCGGAACTGTGTACCAAGTGTGCCGCTCTGCAATTACGGTGACGTATAGAGAGTGACGAGGCGTGCGGCCGGCAAGGCACGAGGAGGAGGGATAGCGGTGTCTATCGCGACGACGAGCAACGCGGCAGGCCGGAATGCATTGGCGATCGAATACCGGCGTAATTGCGGAACGGTGCACTAAGTGAGTGGAGTTGCAGTCAGCTCGTAAATCCACGTAGAATTGAGCCGCATGGTTTAGCGCTCCTTAGAAATATTTTGAGCCCGATCCAGGGGGGATCGACAATGGCGATTTTTCGTCGGAAGAAAGAAGAAGAGACGGCAGCGGATGCATTAATAACCGATTCCAGGATCGAGTCGAGGATATCCGTCGAGCACCTGGAGATCATCAACAGGATTTTTACGGCCACACGGGGGCCCTACGAGGTGCCCGAATTGCTCGAGCTGCTGGTCAAGGAGATCGTCGATGCTGTTGAATCGCGGTGGGGAACGATCAAGTTACGCACAGAAGAAGGCAATGCAGTTCATACCATGATCCGGCGTCCGGGTTTGAGAGCAGGAACTGTGCCCCGGTCAATAGAGAATACAGCCTTCTTCCTGGTTATGGGCACCGGCCAGCCGCTTACAATAGATGACCTGCAGAATGATTCCAGATTCCCGGATTCATCGGACGGCGACGAAAAAGCCCGGGCACTGCTGGCTGTTCCCATCGAATACAAGGGTGAGACCATCGGTGTGCTCATCCTCGTTGATCGCAAGGGTGAAACCACATTCGTTGATCGCGATGTAAGGCTGGCGACACTGCTGGCATCCGAAGCCGGACCTCTCATCGAAAATGCCCGTCTGATTGAAGAAGCGCTTCTGAGTCGTGCAATGGAGAAAGAACGCGAGATAGCAGAGGAGGTCTGGAGGCGGTTCCTGCCTGCCAAACTGCCCGATGTTGAGGGATTTGAACTGGCCGCGAGGTGCGACCCGGCCCAGAAAGTTGGCGGTGACTACTACGATGTCATCTACCTGGGAGACGGACGAACACTGATAGCTCTGGGTGACGTGTCGGGTTCGGGCATGCCCGCAGCATTGCTTATGAGCAACCTGCAGGCTGCACTTCGAGTCAGCCTTGGAACGATGCCCGATCTGGAAAAGCTGGCTGCAATGATAAATTCACATCTCTGTTCGACTACGGATCCGGAGCGATTCGCCACACTCTTTCTGGGCATCCTGGACCCTGTTAAAAGGAGTCTCAAATTCGTCAACGCCGGCCACAATCCTCCGCTGCTGTTCCACAAGGATGGCAGTTACGATGAGTTGCAGGCTACGGGTATCCCTGTAGGATTCTATCCCGATACACCGTATGAAGCGCCCGAACTCACTCTCGAGAAGGGAGATCGTCTTATTATCGTCAGTGACGGGATACCCGAGGCGTTTTCACCCTCTGAGGAGATGTTCGGTGATGAACGGTTGCTGGAGTTGATCATCGGTCTGAGTGGTGAACCAGTACAGGTGGTGATCGAAGCTGTTCTTGCTGCCGTGAGAGACTGGAGCAAGGGATCCACCACCTATCAGGATGATCGTACACTCCTGGTTATCAGCTGCTGCGCGGAAGATTAGGACACTGACTCAACCGCTCATTTTCTCCTTGAGTGCTTCAACAGCCTCTTCGTTCGTTTCGTAGGTTTCGAATACCTTGATAACCTGGGTGAGCATGAATATAGAGTTCACCCTGCGGTCTGCCCTGGAGACAACCATATCTCCACCGGCTCCACGGCAGCTTGCCAGACAACCCATAAGAAGTCCCAGACCGGACGAATTGAGCCATTCTACCTTTCCCAGGTCCATGACCACCCAGTTCATGTTGTCAGCAATGAGATTTCTTACATTATCGTGCAGCATCGTCTGATCAGGACCTCCCATCATCTTCCCGGATATTGACAGCAGTGCAACGCCCTCTGATATGCTCTCCTTCACTTTCATGGCGGCAATCTCCTTTTCTTTAGTGGCTGGGATTCCAGCCAGCTAAATGCTACCACCACCATTTCATGGCTATGAATCGCCTGAACGGGCGGCTTACATGCCACAGCAGACTGCGTCTGCCCAGGTTCACCTTTCCAATACCGGTCATACCGGGACGCAGACCGGCGGGTGGTGATTCGAGCCTTGTCGTTACAACAAGCACTCTATCGCCTTCACTCGTGACCTGCGCTGTCGGTGACAGGGCTTCCACATCTGCTGTAAATGTCCGATCGGCGAAAACATAGAACTTCAGACGGATACTCTGGCCCAGCTTGACCAGATGCCAGTCTCTTTCAGGCAACGCTATCTCGACTCTCAGTTCGTCAAGCGTCCCTACTTCGCAGAAGATCTGTCCCGATACGATCCGGGCTCCGGTCTTCTCCTTAAGATGGGGTGTAAGGACAACCGATCGGAAATCTGGTTTTAATACTGCTGCTTCAAGTTGACGCTTCAGCAACAGCTGTTCCTGCTGAAGGGCTCTGCGCTCCCCTGCGGCCAATTCGGCTGCATAGTGATCGCCGCGGGCACGGGCGTTTGCCTCGTTTCTTCTCGCAGTGTCCAGTGCCCCTTCAATTTCGTTATACCGGAACTCGGTCTCGAGGCTCCGGATTCTGGTCACCGGCCGGTCAGGACCGACGGTGGCTCCTTCACTGACATAAACCGTGTCGATGATGCCTGTGACCGGGGCCCGGAGCGCAAGACGGTTGCCCGGCAACAGTTTTGCCGATCCTCCGGTGCGGTACACCGGCTGGATAAAGAGTGAAACGGCCAGGAGCAATACTGCCACTACTGCTATTCTCTGCCAGCGTTTGCGTCCCATTGCCCAGAGTCTGCGGCGTTTTTCCAGCAGTGGCTCCAGGAATCCAATGAACGGAACCTGGTGGTAGAGCTCGGCATTACGGATGGCTACCGTGGCCTGGTTGGTCAGGATCCGAAAGAGTTCCTGCTCTTCATCCGTCGGCAACCTGCCCGGACGAACGAGACAGAAGACCCCCACTACGCCCTGATCGTCCTTCAGCGGAACACCCCAGAAACTGAGCACATCGGTGGCTTTGAAATAATCACGGAAGAGGTCCCGTCCTTCATCTTCGGGCAGTTCGGCTTTAGAGGCAGAGACCTCGGCTTCGGCCAGTGCAACATACTCCATCAGACGGAGAAGCTGATCTTTGTCCTCCCTGGTTGCACTCTCACCTCCTACCGCATCGATCTTCAGAGAACCTCCGCGGTGCAGACCGATGGCACAGAACTTGAACTCGGCCAGAGCGGAAGCCATGGTCACCATGGCCCGAATTATCCGATCCAGATCCAGAGTAGATGTGATCTCCTGGCTGATCTTGAGAAGAGTATCGAGGTCCTTCAGTCTCTTCTCCAGCTGGTCGTACAGATTGGCATGATTGATGGCGACCGCAGCGTGGTGTCCCAGGCTGGAAAGGAAGGATAGCTCCCCGGTGGAGAATGTTTCTCCGGTTGTCTTGTCGCCGACAACGAGCGCACCTGTCAGTTCATCTTCGATAATCAGGGGCAGGTAAACAGCGAATGACGGTTCGGGCAGACCGGCCTCCCACTCTTTGGCCGTCACGATTTCTTCGCGTGTTACAGGAGCCTTCCGCAGAGATGCTATCCATAGTGCAGTTGCTTCGGTGTCGCTCTCTTCAAAGGCCGTGATATGGTGCGGTTCGAGTCCCTGGGAGGCCAGTACGTTGAATACCGTCCCTCCGCGGGAATAGGAGATCACAACACCGAGCTGTGAGAACACGCTGTCGAGGATACTCTCGAGCAGTTCCCTGGCTATCAGGCGGGCGTCGTGAGTGGAAGTCGTGAGCATACCTGCCTGATTAATGAGCAGCAGGCGGCTGGCAGTCTGTTCCAGCTGTCGATATGCCTCGTCGAGTTCCTGTCGCATATTTTCTGAGCCGTTTGACATGTCAGATTGTTTCCACCCTGTAAACATATCTAGTTCCAATCCGGAGTTTCCGGATGGGAACTAGATAAAGAAGTCCAGGCGAAGGGTCTGAATAGCCTTGCGGAGCAGCGACGCCCACAGGGAGCGTCTCTTTCCGTACAGACGGATCTGTCCACTCTGACCGGGGTATAGATTCAGATCGGTGTTCATCACTACAGTCTCAACCCGGTAAACACTCTCGATCTCTTCCGGTCTGCGGTCACCGACGATATCGATTGCCACAATCCGTCCCCTGGCAATCGACCATGGATCTGATTCGGATTTGAATTTCACAGGTGTTCCTGTGTCAAGGTCGCTCAACTGACGTTCGGGCGCTTCCAGTCTGATGCGCAGCGAATCGACCGTTCCGATCCGCATTAGAAGGCCCCCTTCGCTGAGAAACAGGAACTGGCGGTCTTTCACGTGTTCTGTCAGTACCACTCCCCGCCGGGGAGATCTGACTTCGAGACCTCTCTGGCGCATCAGGAGCATGCTCTCTTCTTCATCCAGTCTGCTGAGCTGGCTGTAGTACCGATCGGCTGTTTCGGTCTTTCCCAGCATGACGGCATTGCCCGCCATGGTGCGGAGTCTGTTCTGCTTACCTCTCAGAACAGTCAGGGCGATTTCGAGACTGTCGCTGTACATGACCGCAACAACCTGGTCTTTCTCCACCAGATCTGCCGTATCCACCAGCATCTCAACCACGTAACCGGGGGCAGAAGCTGTCAGATCGGAATAGGCATATGGTTCGAGGGTCGCCATTCCCTTGATAACCGTGGGAACCCGAATCGCAGCAGGCACGACCAGCAACAACACAAGTATGGTGACGATAATCGGCAGATTCCGTCGAATCATGCCCGAACGGTCCATCAGTGCCAGCTTGAAGAAACCGGTGCTCTTCTTAAGCACTTTCTTGAGCAGGATGTACATAACAAAGAAGAGGATAATCCAGCCAAGTCCGGCAAGGGCCAGATTGACTACCAGAAGATTCCTGAACACAGAAAAGATAATCGAGAAGATCATCGCGGCGTAGAGGACCGCTGAAACTCCGAATGTGAAATAGATCCTGTGTTCGCGGCTTCCTCCAGGCGGTTTGTTGCCAGGCAGGCCTAAGAGCTGACGGAGAAGATAGCCCAGATAGACAAAGGAATGCTTCCTCAGATTAGGAATCTCCACGATCTCGCTGAGAGCATAGTAGCCGTCATATTTCAGCAACGGATTCATATTGAACAGGATCGAGGTAACACTTGAAAAAACGACGATTTTGAAGGCGAAGTTGTGTATCAACAGCGATGGATCGGTCAGCCACCACACATACACTGCAAGTGCACCAATAAATAATTCCACGATCACCCCTCCATACACTACCCACAACCGTTCCATCTTTGTGGGGAAGCGGTAACTGTCACTCACATTGCAGTAAAGGGCGGGATTGATCAGATAGATGATCAAAAAGCCCATCGCAGGCACTTCACCACCAAAATACTTGCAGGTGAGGCCGTGCCCGAATTCGTGGAGGACAATTATCAACACGATCGTAAGGTAGAGCAGGAGGATGTGCAGTGCAGACCATCCGGCGAAACTGTAAAAGGTGAGCAGCCCGCTTATGACCTCTGAGAAATTGGCCGCGATGATCACAAACGACCCGACAACAAAGGAGTAGTAGAAAATTTTAAACGGTCTTGAAACCATCCAGCGGATTTTATCCAGCAACCAATGCAGCAGCGGATCGGGATTGAATGCGGGGAATTTCATGTGAAGAATGGAGTTGCTCCGGTCGCGGTCCTGTCTCACCCGTTCCATCAGCAGAATGTTGAATTCGAATCTGTCCTTGAGGACCAGTTTCAGTTTTACCAGGTGTTTCACGTAATCACTTACGTATTCTTCATCCAGATTCTCTTCCGGGTAATCGGCTCTCAACCTGTCCGAAATATCCTTGATGGAACGATTGCCGTCACACAGTTCGCAGAAGTATTTTCCGAAATGATCGAACTGCATGAATTTGCGCCTGACCGGATCTTTTACGATGAACGTCTCCTTCCCACGCAGAACCTGTGGCGAGAAGGTTATGTCTTCACGCAGCTTGGGAAAGTTGGGAACAGAGGAAGATTCGTTCATCGAATGATCTTCAACTCCTTCTACGGCAGAGGCAGAACCAGTTCTGCCGGCATGCCTGGCAGAAGGTGCCTCCCGCCATTTATCAATTGAATTGTGATCTTCACACCACTTGTGCCACCTGCCGGAGGCAGCAGAACGGGATTTCTGAGCAGAAGCCGTCCTTCCATCGAAAAAGCTTCATCTCCCGGATCCACGATTACGGTTACCATGTCGGCCGGTCCGAGGGCATTGAGAACGGAGTAGGGAACCACCACCACAGCCCAGAGAGTGTCTATATCCACTATGGTAAAGAGTTCCTGCTGATTTCCAACCCACTGGCCGGCCTGTACACGGCGTTCGGTGATATAACCATCGAAGGGTGCGCGGATCCGGGTATAATCGAGCTGCATTTTCTGAAGGGCTGAATCAGCCTGAGCCTTCAGGTAATCCGTTCTGGCAACCACCATGTCGAGTTCCGAGACAATCTCTACATCAAACTCTCCGCTGAATCCCTCACTGGCCTTTCTGTTGTGCTCGTAAACGGCACGTGCCCTGTCTGCTTCTGCACTGGCTTTCTTGTAGGCCAGGTCATACGACCTGGGATCGATCTTTGCCAGCACCTCTCCCTTCCTCCACTTCCGGTCTATCCCTTCTTCGGCATACACGCTCACGACTGTTCCTGAAACCCTGCTCAACACGACGACACGTGATCTGGCTGTCAGCAGGGTAGAAAAGGTGGAGGACTCACTGCCGCGAATGGTCGAAAGGGCGGCATCCGCCGCGGGGGTCCTCTTCATCTCCGCAACCTGTGCCGGTGTGCCGGTGGATGGTTGCCGGGCCTCTGCTGCACTCTCGGTTTCGGGAGTCGCCGATCCACCGCACCCGCCTGCCAGAATAATTGCGGCCGATACCAGAGCTGCAGATGACATGGTTTGAAATCTCACAGCCAGAACTCCTTTACTGAGTGCCCATCCGGAGATTGCTCTCCGGCAACAGCCGGACTCGCGGTCCACGGAACGGACTTCGGATGAACACTACTGAACCCTTGTTTTACTAACTTTTATACCCGATTAAGCCCCTTTCGAGCCAGGCGATAAAGAATATAGAGACCGATAAGAAGAATGTCGTGGATGGTCAGAAAAACCACAAGACCTGCCGCAGTGGCCAATCGCACCAGCTCGATGGCCCTCTGTGTCAGTGGTGCATCCTTCCATTTGGCGGACCAGCCGCGCCCGGGACGGGCCAATGGCTTCCATCCGGCCGTCTCCCTCCAGACCTTTGCCATATCGCTGTTGCCGGAGGGTGCATAGGCGAACACGAGAAAGTAAATTGTTTGCGGCACCAGCAGAAAGAGGGGGATAAGGCCGGGTGCAATGAGCCACCAGATCCAGGCAATCAGCCACCAGAGAGTATCACTCAACAGGCCGCCTGCAAGGTACCAGACCCTCGCCCGGGCCGTCTGCAGTACTTCCCTGTTGGCCAGAACATAGAAATTCGTGTTGCGTTGGATGCCGATCTCGGGGACCTCTCCATCGAAGCGCCTAACAGCCAGCGAATGTCCGAACTCATGGAAAAAGGCTGTAACCGAATAACCCAGATAATACCCTACGATAAGGCCCAATCCGCCCAGCGGAGGGGTATTTTGAGCCAGAATGCTGAGTTGTGCTGCAACATCCGCTCCATAAAGAATTGTGAATGTGTAACCGGCTGCAGCGAATAACAGAGCCGCTATTGCAGTAAAACGCCTGCCGAAAAAAACCTGGAGGGGACGGAAGAGGCTTAATAGTGGAGCCGGATCGAAATGAAGAAGGCGTCGCGTCCTGGAAGGTGTGCCCTCCAGATAGCCTACTCCGGCCCACGTTTCCAGAATTCCGGCTATCTCCTCCTCGGGTAGTTCCCAACCATATCGTATTTTGAATTCTTCGCTTAGCTGGCTTAATGTGCGTCCATCACAGGCCTGCAGGACTGTCGCAGTCCCGTCATCGGTGATAAAGGCGTCAATCTGCGGTCCGGAAATATAGACCGCTCCGTTCTTGAGGGGTTTGAAAGTAGTTCCTTCCTTTATTGCCGGCTTCTCCAGAACAGCTGGTGGGATATCTGCCATTTATCTTGCCTTTCTTCCTGCCTTTTTTCTTCCGTTCCTGCTCTGTGCATCGTCCGGTTTGATGGATCTCAAAGGAATTGAATTGATTTCAGCTAAATTTTGTGAAATAGGAATTCCGCAATAATTGCATGGAATATTTCCACATACGAGTATGAATTCCGCATTCTAATTGGCTTGAGATAATTGCCGGCATCATGTCTCCAGTAAACAGGGAATCGTTATTATTGAACTTATTACGGTGGCAATGCTCATAACTCAGCCTTTTCATGATCGTCAGGAATCAATACCCGAACTGGTTGGCACATCTTTTGCATCTATGAGTTGACGTATACCAGCAATAGATAAGGGAGGTAGCAAAATGACAGAACCACAGAAGCCGATGTCGGATCGTAAGGCCGAAGAGCTGGAAGAGAAGGAAGCTCCCCGGCGCGCATCCGTATTTGGTGACGAGGGCGGCGTTGAGCTGGAAGAGAAGGAAGCTCCCAGACGCGCATCCGTATTTGGTGACGAGGGTGGAGTAGAGCTGGAAGAGAAGGAAGCTCCCCGGCGCGCATCCGTATTTGGTGATGAGGGCGGCGTAGAGCTGGAGGAGAAGGAAGCACCACGGGCTGGGGGCATTGACCTAGAGTAAACACCTGCCAGAATACCCCTCCGGCACCCGGTTATTAAATTGGGGTATCGGCAGTCTCCCAGACGGGGAGTCGTAATCCGGGTCGGGGGTATCGCAGCCGTCACAGCTGCGATGCCCCCGATCTTTTTATTTCCCACAGGAACCGTGTCAGACGATCCAGGATGCCTACATAGTCTTCGGGCAGTTTTGAAAATTTCCTGCCCAGCATTTCACGCGCGTCTGTTACGCCGGAGCACTCCATAAGTTCTTCCTCGGCAGCCTTGACGTACCTGGTCAAACGGGATCTGGCTGTTACCGCTGTTTCCGGATTATCACCCGCCAGCTCCATGGAAGCTCTTTCCATGTCGCCGTTGAAGTCGAGATACAGTTTGAAACACTCACCCTGGAGATAGTAGGTAAGGCTGCTGCGGTCTGTAAGCGGTGGTGGATGTGCCGGATCTGCATGAGCAAGTGATGAGAGCATTTCTGCCGTAGCTTTAACATTGAATCGATGCCGACGCAGCATCTCGAGAACCCATGCTCCCCTCAGCTCACCCGCTTTCTCCGGATATACTCTTGGCTCCCTGACCGGTTCAGGTGCAAACCCTTCACCCTCCTCTTCCGGCCCCCAGGCCGGTGCAAGCGGATGTCGGGTCAGCGCCTCCTCCAGCTCTTCCAGATAAAGATTTTCCTTTCCTATCGATCTTAGCAGAGCCTGTTCCATAAGGTGTTTCAATTCCCTCACATTGCCGGGGAATTTTCGATGCTTCAGCCAATCGATGAAATCCCTGGTCATGGTAGGCACAGGCATCCGGTTATCGCCGGCGGACAATTCCAGGAAGTGAGAAGCGAGGATCTCTATATCCTCCTGTCTCTCGCGCAGCGACGGGAGTCTGATCGGATATACATGCAGTCTGTAAAGGAGGTCTTCACGGAAGTTCTTCTTCTGTACTTCACGCTGAAGATCTTTGTTGGTTGCCGCAATTATACGGACATCGACCTCAATGCTTTTCTCACCGCCGAGTGGGCGGAAGCGGCGTTCCTGAAGAACACGCAGCAGCCTGGCCTGGGTCAGCATCGGCAGATTGCTCACCTCATCCAGGAACAAACTGCCACCGCTGGCCATCTCGAAGACTCCACGGCGGTCCTGCGTGGCGCTGGTGAACGATCCCTTTGTGTGTCCGAACAGTTCGCTTTCGATCAGGTTCTCCGGTATCGCACCGCAGTCAACTTCGATGAATGGTCCATCCCTTCTCGGGCTCAGATTGTGGAGGACTCGCGCAGCAAGCTCCTTTCCGCTGCCGGTCTCGCCCTCGAGCAGGACAGTGCACGATGCGTGAGCAACTGCCGTAAGGTCTTTATAAAGATCGATAACTGCCTGGCTCTCACCGACGATCTCACTTAAAATCGGGTACTGCTGACGGTAGGCGTTGAGCGAGGAGAGAGCCGGTTTCAGTCCGCTGTAGACACCGCTGCTTATATACCGGTTCAGTGCAAGTGCCACCAGGTGACTGACCGAGCCGAGCAGGCTGAGCAGAAAGGGCTCGTACTGCTGGTTCAGTGAGTTCGGGCCCAGCCCAATCAGTCCCAGGAGCCTTCCGTGCTCTGAGAGGGGAAGGATCAGTTCGGGCTCCAGTGATTTCAGCCAGCCGGGCACAGGAGATGTAAATAGGGACTCTCCAGCAGAACCTCCTGCTTTTGCTTCCTCCCATAATACGGGTTGTGAGCGATCAGCCAGAAGTGTGGCCCAGTCGTGCGGCAGTGTTACCGGTTCTGGAGAGAAGACCTGGTGTCCGCATGAACGCAGGCAGACGAGTGTTCCCAGATCGTCTGCAGCGGCCCACAGGATTCCCCAGGTGGATCCTGTGAGTCCCATGGTTGCCGTAAGGACATCGAAGGCAAGGTGCTCAGGGGAGGAGGATCCAAGCAGTACACGGCTGACTTCATAAAGAGTAGTCAGTTCATATATGCGCAGTGTAGGATCAACGACCTGTTCTGGATCTGACTGTTTCACAGTCCGTCAATCGTATGGCTGCACCGGTCAGGGTGTCAAGAAGAGGGGATTGGAAAGATGCAAACGACACTCACAGAGAGCGGATACGGAGAGGTGACGGTGCTGTCACCTGAAGGACCTCTGATGGGTGGGGAATTAACTGAGAAGCTGTACAACAGGGTAAGGGGTCTTCTCTCGGAAGGTTTTTCGCTGGTAGTTGTAGACTTGAGTCAGGTTCCCTGGATAAACTCTTCCGGTATTGGTACACTCATGGGGTGCCGGTCAGAGTGTCTGGCCCGGGATGGGCAGTTCCTTCTGGCTGATGCAAACATCAGGATTGAAGAACTGCTGAAATCACTTAAACTGAATACAATTCTGATCTGCCACAGTAACATGGAAGAAGCGGTGACGATGATGGGTGGTGAGGTGGCTGAGGGAAGTCAGCGAGGAAAAAGAGAAGAGGAAGAGGAAGAGGTATAAGATATGTCCCTTGAGGTTATTCACACGGAACATGGGTCGGATACTTCTGTTTTCAAGCTTGTAGGCCGCCTCGATGCAACTGAGGCTCCACTTGCTTACGATCGGATCACCGGTCAGCTTGAAAACAGGTCTAACGTGGTACTCGATCTGGAAGGCGTGGAATACATCTCATCGGGAGGGCTCAGTATAATAATTCGACTCGTTCATCACCTGCGTGATCAGGGTGGAGAACTCCATCTGGCTGCGGCCCAGCCATTTGTCAAGCGCGTCTTCGACATTGTCTCTTTTGAGGCTATTTTAAAACTCTTCGAGAATGTCGACTCTGCACTGGAGGCGTTTTAAGTACACCGCCGTCCAGTGTCATGCCACGGTTGTTGCGTGACAGGGCACCAATTTAATCCTTAACCGAATATTTCAGGACAACCGGCTTAACCAGCTTCTCAAAGTCTGTGTAGTCCAGTTTTATCAACTCGGTGTGAGATCCTGCATTGAATGCAATCGTATTATCCTCGGCCAGACTCTCCGAAACGAAAACATCCATTTCGTAAAGATTCCCAAAGGGCGACATGGCACCAACTTCACATTCAGGGAACAGCCCTTTGAATTCCTTCTCACTCGCCAGTTCGACCTTTTTGGCTTTGGTCGCTTTCTTCAACAGTTTGAGATCGACCTTGTATGAGGCGGGAAGCACTGCCATGGCCATCTTCCCGTCTACCTTTATCATTACCGTTTTGGCGAGCTGTTTACCGGGGATGTGAGCCTGAGCGGCTATCTCCTGAGCCGTATAGGCCGCCGAATGCTTCATTGTCACGTATTTGACCTTATTACTGTCCAGGTACTCCTTCAGTTTCTTGACAGGCATGACGCTCTCCCGATCCAGAGGCGATCACCGATTTCTCCTCCCCCTCAGCCCAGTATTTCTTTTAAAGTAGTTCGCAGATCATTCATCACATAGGGTTTCTGGATAAAGCCTGCCAGGCCTTGTTCAGGGAACTGGTGAGTGGCAAGCTCTTCTGTATAGCCGCTTGTAAGTATCACTGTGGCGTTATTCCTGATCTTCCGGATCTCCTCGAACGCCTTCTGGCCGCTCAGATGAGGCATCGTCATATCAAGCAGTACCAGCGTGATTTCATCACTGTTATCGCGGAATATTTCTACACCTTCGCGGCCATCCGATGCAATCATGACTTCGAATCCCAGCATTTCAAGCATATTGGAACCGACATCGCGAACGCTTTCATCGTCATCTACCAGCAGGATTGTACCACTGCCCTGCCAACCTTCGTCCTCAGCTGCGGGTGTTGCGGCAGAAGCTGTTATGACAGGTTTGTCAGTCGATGGAAAGAGCACCCTGATGGTAGTACCCTGTCCGGGCTCGCTGTATACTTTGATGGCACCGTTATGGCCTCGCACAATACCAAGTACCGAAGCCAGACCCAATCCTCTACCCTGGTGCTTTGTAGTAAAAAAGGGATCGAAGATCTGGCTGGTGGTTTCACTATCCATTCCACACCCGGTATCGGCAATTTCCAGATATGTATAGTAGCCTTCAGGCAGATTGTCATTAAATGCCATCTGTGACAGGTAATTACTGTCACATTCCATGACTCCTGTGTTTACGAAGATGATGCCATGATCCTCGATAAGCGCTTCTGACGAGTTAGCTATCAGGTTGGCTACGATATGCCGGATCTGTGAAGGATCTACCTCCACAACAGGAAGGTTTGCCGCAAGGTCGCACTCCAGGACGGCTTTATCAGACAGAGATGCTTCCAGCAGACTGGTCATGTCTCTGATGATGGTGGAGAGGTTAGTTGTTTCGAAGGTGAATTTACCCTGCCCGGCATATGCCAGCATCTGCTTTGCCAGGTTGGCTGCTCTCTCGGCCGAAGCCTCAATACCTTTAACATGATCAAGCGCCGGGGAGGATGGATCCATCTTTCTCAAAGCAAGATCGGCATTACCCTGGATACCGGTCAGCAGATTATTGAAATCGTGGGCTATACCAGCTGACAGGACTCCAAGGCTTTCCAGCTTTTCGGCCAGTTCCACCCGGATCTCCAGCTCTTCAATCTTCTGGCGAAGTTGTTCTTCATCCAGTGCTGATTCAGATGCCTTTACTTTATCGTCCTCCATAGGTCAGATCCTTTTTTTAAATTAACCTCAATTTATCAACCAGACAGGGCAGCCAGGGCTTCGTCAACCGTTCGCAGGCGCAGTGAAAGAACACGTGCGATATTCAGAGCAACCACACTTAAAACATCCGGATAGGAATCGAAAAGTTCGACAAGGGCCATATTTGTGAAGACGATCACTCTGCTCTGCTCACGAGCCCTTACGGTAGCCGACCGGGGCTGAATATCCACTACGGCCATTTCACCGAAGAAATCGCCCTCCTTCTCCAGTGAGGCCAGAATGTGGGATTCCCCATCCTCCGATTCCTTGACGATATCTAGAGCACCTTCTATCAGGATGAAGAATCTGTCACCGGGCTCTCCTTCTTTCACGATCTTGTCACCCGCCGCATATTCCTGTATCAATGCCAGGGGAAGCAGTGTCTGGAACTGTTCGTCAGTAAAACCGGCAAAGAGTGGAGAGTGACGCACAAAATTCAGGGTCTCCTCTTCCATTATCCATTCTCCCATATCTTGAGATGCCGACTGCCGGGCTCAAAGCCCGAGGTTGTGCAGTCAGGCGATGAAATCATCATCAGGTGCAGATGAGTGTAGCGCAGATGCTATTTAATCATCCAGTGGAACTGTAATCTCAGGCCAAGATGCGGGTTGAAGTATGCAGGATCAGGTATGGCCTCCAGGCGGACAAAGAAAGGCCGGGCGTCTACTTCCTGCCGGATCAGATACAGAGTATCCAGAAGGTTGAATACGTAGGATGCAACCAGGAACCGGGATGCCCAGGCCTTCCGTTTATCGGCTGATTTCCGATCCTTTTCTGCCCTTAGATTGTGGGCTATATCAGATTCAAGAGTTTGAAAGTACTCCTCTGCAGACACCTCCCGGTGCCGGATGTAGTAAAGGTAATCCCCGGTACCGGGAATAAGCTGTGCGGTATAGTCGCCGAAATTGATCCGGTATTGGTCGGGTGAAGGGATTGACAATTGGTAGAGAATAAAACCGAGAACCAGTCCGGCGCTGACAGCCGCGTGGGGTGGTTCACCCATTTGAAGCTGGCCCATACCCGGCATTATCAGGGAGAAGAGAAGGGGAGTATCCTTCGGTGTGAAATTCTTGGGATGAGATATCGCCCGGCCTATCTCCTGCGCCCCGGCAAGCGCCTCAGCTTCGCTGTTGAAAGTGGTGTGCAGGAATTCTCGAACCTGCTGATCGGCACTGCTGTAGATTATCGCTGTTACTTCCAGTTGAGTGTTCTCCAGATGCCGAACGACTCCACCGATAATGAATTCAAAGTCGCCACTGCCTGCGAACTTTTCCAGATTTTCAGTGTTCCTCAGGACCTCTGCTGTAGACTTGCCATTGAGAAGCTGTTTTATCCTGGATAATTCCACGAGTCTGTGATTTGGAAGCAGCCTAAGGCCTTCGATCATACCTTCGTAGAGCAGGTTACCGAATTCAGCATCTGTCTTTTTGACTACGAGAGGGAGAACCGCTATCTGTTCAATCTTCTCTGTCTGAGCATGGACAGTAACGCCCGATGTCGCCACACATAGAGCGAAGAAAAAGTGCACAGCGGGGCAGGATTTGGCGAGGTTGTTCAAGGTGAACCGTCCCATCGGCCGTAGAGAAGTTCGGCCGAGGAACTGCAGTAGAAGCTCACATGAACCAGGCCATTCTGATCAATGTGCAGATCGTACTGCCCCTCGGGCCGGCACCCGTAGATTGTTGTCTCTATCTTCCACCCTTCACCAGGTGTGTAGTGTCTCAGGGTAAGGTTGCTGCCGCTTGTGTAGAGTAACCAGAGATCACCTGCCAGACCCTTCTCCAGACATATAATCCCCCGTCCTGCCTTCCGATCGATCACTCCGGTAATGATATCATACAGGACTCTATCCTGGTCCTGATAAATGATATGCAGAAGTCCCTCTCCATCGAATTCCAGAACGGGCGAAGATGAGGGCCGGCCTTCTATGTATGCGATCACCGTCTGGCTCCAGGGGCCGTCTGAATCGGGAGCTGTCCGCAGGATCAGAGTGGATGGCTCCAGTGGATTGTCGAGATAGCCGGAGGTGGAAGGATTGAGGATGGTGACAAGGGCCGGCCCGTTTGGACCGATCGAGAAATCGAAAAAGGTGATCGCCCGTGAAAGGTAAATGCTGCCGTTCCACTCCCAGTTCGATATGGAACCCTGCCAGTAGTTGACCTGGCTGCTCCATAAGTTCATGTCGAGCAGGTGTATCCCGTCAGACCTCACAAGCATGACGATCGAGCTGCCGAACGATCTGCCGGGATCGAGCCGTTCAAAAGACCACGACTGCCCGTCATACAGGGCATACCGGAGGTCGTCGTGATATATGTCCTTGTATGCAAGATGGAGCGTATCGCCGATTCCCGCCTTGATAACAGGAGATCGACCAAACCATCCGATTGTATCAATCCAGGTGTGATGCCACTGACCGGGTGAAGTACGTCTGGCGTAGATTATTCTCTTTTCGGGAGAATCGTGATAGGCGATATGAACAGTACCGTCTGCAGACGTAGTCAGGCTGCTGTGAAACCCGACTTTAGAGCCTGAAGCCACCGTTTCAAGTGTCCAGTCATCGGCATTTATGCGTACCGGGTCATCGGCCCCGCATCCGTTTAGAAGGAGTAGGGCGCATATAATAACAGCTGTGATTGGAATTCTGGACTTATACAATATGGTCCCCGTCTAACCATTGGCATAGCTGCGACACTATTGATACAGCTGTGAAGTAAATAATATTGAAAAATTTTCGATAATGAGCATCAAGATGATGAAAAAAACTGACAACATAACAGGGCGGTTCCACCTGGATATCGAATTGAATCCCCGATGAAACCACCCTGACAGATCGACGGCAGCTGACCGGAAGGAAATAGATCTAATTGGTCAGCAATTCCAGCCCGTTTATATCAGTGATCTTTTCTCATCCGTTCCGCCAGCTCTTTGATCTCGGCGAGATCACGTATCATTGCGCTGTATCCGTACCACCACGCATATTCGGGATTTGCGTGGAAGGTACCCTGGAAGGCTCTCATCCGATGTTCCAGATGCATTACAAACAACGTCTGTTCAATCACTGTTGGAGCATCCTGAAAAGTCAACAGGTCAGGGAATGGATAAGCATAGTTCTCCGGCTTCTCCAGGATCCCGTCTTTGTAAAGGTCGGCGACGATCCGGATCGCTTCGGCCAGGAGGCGGTCGGTCTCCCTGATCATTTCATCTCCCTTTTCCAGCTCTCCTCTGGCGAAATCTGGAGAATGACACTGGCGGCAGGTCTGGATCATTTTATCTCTCTCCCGATCCCAGTCCTCCTGTGTCAACCTGGCTACATCAGCCGCCCGGACGATATCGAGTCTGCCGGTCGGGTTTCCTTCCGGATCGAGAACGCCCAGAGCCTGGAGGATGGTAACGCGGTCTGCCGCCCACTGCTCATCTTCGGGCATCGGAAGTCTCACGGCCAGGAAGCCCCATGCGGTTCTGACCTCGTGATTGCCACCCTGCATATGACAGGTCTGACAGGTAGGGGCAACCGTCGTCTCGGGTAGAGATCCGTTCTGTTTCAAAAGGTAACGGACACCATGCTTGGAGCTCGAATACATTTCCCATTGCGGGTGGTCAAAGCCCATGTGACATGTCTGGCATGCCTGCGGTTGCCTGGCTTCAACGGAAGAAAAGGTGTGCCGCGTATGACATGCGTCGCACGATGCAACACCATATCCTGTACCCTCTTCTTTAAGCCGCTGTATATCTTCTTCACTCTTGAGCCCGATCTTGTGGCATCCACCACAGCCCTTCATGCCCTGGGTCATTATCGGAGGAATACCGTGCGTTGTGGGCATGGCATTCATCGCGGCCCAGGCGATGGCATGCTTTCCGGCTTTAAACTGATCCACCCTGTCTTGATGGCACGAGGCACAGATTTCTGGTGTAGGGAGCTTTACGTTGGCGACGTTACCAGGTGAGTTGTGCTCCTCTCCGTGACAGAAACCGCAATCGATACCGTTCAGACTGTGTTTACTCAACCGCCAGTCAGATACGATTCCGGGGGTTACTCTACTATGACACGTGACACAGTTACTGTCCTGGACACCCTCTTCGGATCCTGCAGGAGATCCGGCCGTCATCATTGAAGGTGTAACCAGTAACAGCAGTGCTGGAATAGCCAACAGTCTGCGCATCCTACGAACTCCTTCCACGTGGTTGAAAGTGCCGGCTGAAGGAATCCATCCCCATTATTATCAGAGTTTCGGATTCCTAAGCATGAATTTCGGAATACTAAGGGAGCTGTCAATATGCTGACAAGGGAAAAGTAAGCTGATTTGCCAGAGAAAGAGCCAGCTCAGAAAAGAGCAAGTTCGATCAGGTAAAGAATCGTCCCTTAAAATACAGAGCCACATTCACGAGGCTGATCAGGACGGGTACTTCAACCAGGGGACCGATAACAGCTGCAAATGCCACTCCTGAATCGATTCCGAAAACTGCTACGGAAACGGCTATTGCCAGTTCGAAGTTGTTGCTGGCTGCGGTAAAGGAGAGAGCGGCTGTTTTGGAATAGTCGGCACCGATCTTCCTGCCAAGGTAAAAGCTGGCCAGGAACATGAGCACGAAATAGATAAGCAGCGGCATACCGATGCGCAGAACATCCAGTGGGATGCGAACTATCTGGTCACCTTTCAGACTGAACATGACCAGAATTGTGAAGAGCAGTGCAATGAGAGTGACCGGGCTGATCTTCGGGATAAAGGTGCCCTCGTACCACTCGCGTCCTTTTGATTTGAGCAGCAGGAACCTGGTGATCATTCCGCTGAAAAAAGGGATTCCCAGGTAAATCAACACGCTGCGGGCAATCTCGGCCATGGTGATTTGCACAACACTTCCCTGCAGACCGAACAAGGGCGGCACCAGGGTAATGAAGAAATATGCATAGATACTGTAGAAGAAGATCTGAAAGATGCTGTTGAAGGCCACCAGACCGGCGGCATACTCGGTGTCCCCCCGGGCCAGTTCGTTCCAGACGATGACCATGGCGATACAGCGGGCAAGACCGATCAGTATCAGACCGGTCATATACTCCGGGTAGTTCCTTAAAAAGAGGATCGCGAGTGCGAACATCAATACAGGTCCGATAATCCAGTTCTGCACCAGCGAGAGACCGAGCACCTTCCAGTTTCGAAAGACATCTCCCAATTCCTCGTACCGTACCTTGGCCAGAGGAGGGTACATCATCAGGATCAGACCTATTGCGATCGGGATATTGGTAGTGCCGATCTGAAAGCTGTTGATAACACCTTCAACCGAAGGGATGAAGTAACCGAATCCCACACCAGCGGCCATGGCCAGAAGTATCCACAGGGTCAGGTAGCGGTCGAGGAAGCTCAGTCTTTTAACAACTCCGGCACTACTCATAATCAAAATGATCCTGTTTTGTCTATGTAGATACTCAGTCAATCGTTATAATATATGCATGCAAGTGCATGAATGCATAGAATTATCTGCACGAATCCCGGGTGAAGGTAGATTGGAACATCAGCAGGCATCGGAATAATGAGTACAGGTAAGGACATAACAGACGTCAATCAGCGTAAGGTAGAGCTGGAAACACAGCTCCTGTCACTGCTCGGCCAGTCCACCCGCCTGAAGCTCCTTTACATGTTGAAGGATGGTGAAAGGTGTGCCTGCGAGCTGGATCCAGCGATGCCGAAGGATCAATCTGTTATCAGCCGCCATCTGATCAAGATGCGCGAGGCAGGTATTCTGGGGTGGCGCAAAGAAGGTGTCTCAACCTATTACTGGGTAGAGGAACCACGCGTCTTCGATATGCTTGAATTGACGGATGATATTGTCAGGTCGAGTACAGAGAAAAAAGCCCGGGAAGCGCTGAGTGTTCTCTGAGCCTTATCTATAACCGAGTGCATTACCATTAGCGGTTTCCGTCCTTTGTTGAGAGCGAGTATCATTCAGGCCGCTGTTGATTCTGAAAAATACCTGACAGGTGGTTTGCATAGCATGAGCAGCGCCGGGAAAAAGAGGAGGATTTTCCTGGGTATCCAGATATTGACCGTATCGCGGATCCCGACGGCGATCATTTTTTCTCTGATCATCCAATCGATTTCACCAGATTCTCTCCTGTACGTATTGCCATTTCTCCTGCTGGCGGTCCTGGAAGTATCCGACACAATGGATGGGTTTCTCTCCCGGCGGTTCGGAGTGACCTCCAGACTCGGAGAGGTGCTCGATCCATACACCGACAGCTTCTCCAGACTGATTGTCTACTGGGGCCTGGCTCAGCATGGACTGGTTTTCTTCGCAGTGCCCCTCATCATGGCCATTCGAGATGTAACTGTCGCTTACTGCAGGATAATCCTCGTAAGTTCCAACGAATCGCCCGCTGCCAGAATAGGGGGGAAGATCAAGGCCACTGCTCAGGCGACAGGCGCATTTGCTGCAATCTCCGGCCCGATCCTGCTCTCTTCAACCGAGAGCTGGTTTGTTCCACTGGTCTCTTACACCGTAATATTCATTACGTTATTGTCAGCGTCGGAATACATCCGGGATGCCTTGTCTGCACTCAAACGTGACTACTCTGAATGAACCTGAATGCCTGAAGGAAGAGAATGCTTCATCGGGTGAATAAAGATATTGCAGAGGGCAAGGCATTCTTCATCGATGGCGATGGTACGATTTACATCGGTAACGAACCGATCCCTGGTGCCATCGACTTCCTGGGTGAACTGAGCAGTCGGGAGATCCCCTTTTATCTGCTGACCAATAACTCATCCCGAACACCAGATGCCTATCTTCAGAAAGTGAGGAGCCTGGGGATAGAGACCGAACCGGAGAATGTTATCGTCTCGATCGATCCGGCTCTTGAGTATCTGCATCAGGAGGGAATCCGGAGGATCTGCTCCATCGCAACAGATGAAGTGAATGCCTATATCCGGGATAACGGATTTGAGTATTCCGAGGATGATCCTCAGGCTGTTCTGCTCACCTACGATACCGAGCTGACATACAGAAAGCTGGAACTGCTGGTTCAGCTTCTGGCCCGGCCTGTTCCGTATCTGGCCACGCACATCGATATATTCTGCCCCAGTCAAAAGGGTAATCTTCCCGATATCGGCACCTACATCAAGATGATGGAGATGGCCATCGGCCGGACACCCGATCTGACATTCGGCAAGCCGAGTGCCCGCATGATCGACTCGGCTCTGACTGCCGCAGGACTGGCACATGAGGACGCCGTCGTGATCGGAGACAGGCTTTACACAGATATCAAAATGGGAGATCTGGGCCTTACATCGGTGCTTGTCCTGACGGGTGAGACAGACCTGGAGGAAGGCATGAACAGCCCGACCGAGGCCGACATAATATGTGACAGTATTAAAGATCTGATGGAGATCATCTAAGCAATCGGATCCAGACAGAATAGAGTCTGAGGGCTGCCTCTATCCCCTCCGACTCATAGATTTATCTCAACTGCCTTTCCAGAGCATCGTACTGTTCGGAACCCAGCCATTGGAAAGAAGGGTGGTATCCAGGGAGGA
>CAZWVF010000027.1:0-6987 GCA_964637695.1 uncultured Gemmatimonadota bacterium
GCTCGACCGCCTTGCCATCCAGCGCCAGCGTAACCCTCGCTATCGTCGGTTTCTCAGACAAGCTCTACAGGGATACATAAACGGTCTGAATGAATGAGTGCTGACAAGGAATCGATAAGATACCGAAGGGGCCTTGGACTGAAGGAAGAGGTGGAGCCTCAGCTTCGCTCTCACTACCAGAGCGCCCTGGTCGACCATATCCGATCGAATGGAAACCGGCTCACGATCGGGGATCTGTCAATTTATCTGGCAGAGGAATTCGGTTTCTGCTACGGGGTGGATCGTGCGGTGGAATATGCATACGAAACCCGCATGAAATTCCCGGACCGGCGCGTCTGGCTGATAGGCGAAATCATTCACAATCCTCATGTCAACGAGAAGATGCTCGATATGGGCATCATGTTCCTTTTCGGCAGATATGCACACGGGCGCGGATATGAAGCTGTGTCGAGCGATGACGTGGTCATCCTGCCGGCATTCGGATTGCCGATAGAAGATATGGAGCGTCTCCACCGGATCGGCTGCGACATGGTGGATACCACATGCGGATCGGTAATCGTTGTTTGGAAGAATATTGAACGTTATGCAAGAGAAGGGTTCACATGCATCATCCACGGCAAGTTTTACCATGAAGAGACGATGGCAACCGCGAGCCGCGTCACAGAGAACGGAGGCCATTATCTGATCCTCAGGAATATGGAACAGACAGAACTGGTGTGTGATTACATCAGGGGTTACGGAATGGACCGTGAGAGTTTCCTGGAACATTTCGAGATGGCTGTCTCTGCCGGTTTCGATCCCGACGCCCACCTGGAACGCCTTGGACTGGCCAATCAGACCACCATGCTTATGAGCGAGTCACTTGAGGTCTCAGCGGCTCTGCGTCGGGCGCTGGTTGACCGTTATGGTGAAGAGTTGACCTCCAGATCATTCAGGAACTTCGAAACCATATGCAGTGCAACCCAGGAAAGGCAGGATGCAATCCTGCAACTGCTGGAGGTCCCCCTCGATCTCATGGTTGTGATAGGCGGATACAATTCGAGCAACACAAACAATCTCGCCGATATTGCAGCCGGAAAAGTGGCCACCTATCACATAGACAGTGCCGCGGAGATCCTGACTGGAAATGAGATCCACTATAAGCCTGCAGGCACCAAATATCCGGTTGTTCAGAAGGACTGGCTCAGATCCGGACCGCTGAAGATAGGAGTCACCGCAGGAGCCTCCACACCGAACAATGAAATCGGTGCAGCCATATTCAATATTCTCGAGACCCTCGGGATCGAGCCGCCCGATGTCACAGATTCAGGGATCTGATCCGCTAACGCAGTTCTACGGGATTCTCCTCACCAAAACAGGATGGCCATCTTGTGAAGAACGAGTCGTAAAGCCTCTGAAGGTGTGATGTGTTTACACCGCCGGCTTCACCCTTTTCGAATGAATCTACCGCTCTCCATATGTCGTCGAGGTCCTGCTGATAAACGGTTCGCTGACTGGCGGGAATCTGCAGTGCCTTTCCCTGAAGCCAGACTGCCCTGTCGTACCACTTGACCGCCTCACCTGTCAGCCCGTCCCGCCTCTCAACAGCTTCGATCCGGAACGGATGTTTCTGAGATTGCTTTCTGTTCATATTTTCATGCTACCTTCTGATCTCAATTCACTCAAGGGATTACAGTCATCTGGAACCCGATTCAGAACGAGGCGAGAGCATGAGCGCTCACTATCAGAAATGGACCGTTGACCTGGAGGCGGAATTCGGTCCGGAAGACATCACCGGAAGAGTCGCCCGGCTGGTTTCAGACTCCGGTGTGACCACCGGGATCGTAACCGTGGCAATGGCGGGCTCTACCGGAGCTGTCACGACAATCGAATACGAGCCGGGTGCTCTGCACGACCTGCGCAGGGCCCTCGATACTCTGGCACCGGCCAACGATGATTATGCCCACAATGCCAGATGGGGTGACGGAAACGGTTTCTCCCATATCCGTTCCGCACTCCTCAAGACCAGTCTTTCTGTCCCGGTAATCGATGGCCGGCTCTACCTGGGCACATGGCAGCAGTTGATCGTGATCAATTTCGATAACCGCCCGAGAAGCCGGGACATAGCGGCTGTGGTTACCGGAGAGTGAACCTGCGTGAGTTTAATATTCAGTTCCTAACCTTTCTTCAGATCAAATCGTTGTAGAGGTGGAAGTGGATGAGCCGGACACGATACGACACAGGTGACGAGAGCCTTCTGGCAGAATACCGGGATGGTAGCGATGATGCCTTTACCCAGCTCTTCAGGAAATACGGCCCGCGGATATTCGGATATGTCCTCGGAATCGTCGGTGATGCAGATATCGCCGATGACGTCACCCAGATCGTTTTTGTCAAACTGGCCCGTCGCCCGGAGGCCTATTCGCCAACTGCCTCATTCTCAAGCTGGCTGCACCGGGTGGCCCGTAATGCAGCACTCGATTTCCTCAAGAAATATCGAAACATGGTGGCCCTGGAAAAGCTTGATGAAGAGAGGGGAGAGACAATATCCCTCCAGCTTCAGGCAGATGATGAAGGCCGGCCGGATAGACGCAGTCGTATTGATTCAATCGAATCGCTGCTTTCTGCAGCTATCGAAATGCTCGACAGTACTCAGAGGGAGTCACTGGTTTTGAGAGAGTACAGTGAACTCAGTTACAGGGAGATAGCCGAAATCACCGGACGATCGCTCGCAATGGTCAAACAGGACATTTTCCAGGCGCGTCAGAAGCTGAGAAGGGAACTGGCACCGCACCTGGAGAGGACTGAAACAGGATGAGCCACGGTCACTGGGAAATGCTCGGCAGTCGCAACAGGGATGGCGACCTCGATCGAGATGAACTCGCACGGTTCGAAGAACATCTGGAACAGTGCGAAGAGTGTCGTGAAAGTTTACGGACGGATACCCTGCTCGCCGGGAAACTGCAGGCGTTGATCAGCAATCGCTATCCGAGTGATCTCGAAGCCCGGACGATGCTACGGATACTCGAAGACAGAGAATCCGTTCTCGGCGACATCAGCCCTGCTGAAAAGGGGAAGTGGATCTCGGCATCAGTAAACTGGTTAAGACATGGCCGGTTCACGATGCCGGTTCCGGTCGCATTGGCAGCGGCCGTCATCCTGGTCTTTCTCGGTGCGGCAATTCTGAGGATTGCGGTTCGCCCGGATTTACAGAGCAGCGGTGAAGCGCTTCTGGTCGAATCAGCCACAGGTGAAACTGAATATATCGGAATCGGAGCCGCCGAAACGGAAGTGAGATCGCTGCTCAACCGGACCCGCACGCTCCTTCTCGCTCTGTCGACAGCCAGACCGGATGAGGCAGGACGATATCACCTTGAAGCTGAGGAATCTTTGAGCAGAGACCTGATACAGGAGGTCAGGCTGCTCGAAGCGAGCGATTACCTCGATGAGAGAACAGATATCCTTAGGCTCATCAGGGATCTCGAGGTCATTCTGCTGGATGTTTCAACGTGGCAGGGAAAGGCCGACGACAACTGGCTCGCCGTGCTGCGCGGAGGCATAAGTGATCGCTCGCTTATTTACAGGCTCGCAACGTGGGAATCGATAAACGGAGTAGATTGAACCGGATTGCAGAAGGAGATATGGAATGAAAGTACTCTTGTGGATTGCAGGGGGATTGACGGCAGCCGCGATGGGGGGAGCCGGTATGGCTCAGCCATCAGAAAATGGAATTTACGATGCCGGTGTGATTCAGACCTCGCAGGTGGTCGCCGGTATTCAGGATCCTGAAGTCATAAGGAATCAAAGACAACTCCTTCAGATAGAACAGGAGGAACTGCGCAGGGCGGTCGAAATGGCACAGGAGGTGATCCATGAACCCGACCTGGAAAGAATACTGCACGAGATGGAATGGGCAATGGATCAGGTGGATTATGAGGAGATGCAGTTTGCGGTAGAAGAAGAGATGCTCCAGTTGGAGCATCAGATAAGTGGATTCCAGGACTACGACTTCATGTCCGATTACGAATCCAGTCTTCAGGATTACGAATTTGATCTCTCTGAACTCGATGTCTATCTGGAAGATATGGAATTCGATTTCTCCGACATCAGCTTCGATCTATCCGATCTGGATATCAGAGTACCGGCAATGAGATACCTCGGCCGCAGCAGCCGGCTCGAACTGCTCGAAATGACCTACCAGCAGCAGGATGATCCAGGACTTGCATCTTTCAACGAAGCCAAGACTCTCCTTTTCGATCAGAAGTACCAGGATGCCCGTGAGAGGTTTCTTCAGGTCGTAATGTCATACGCCAATTCCGCCTACGTGGATGATGCTGCTTTCTGGGCCATTTACGCCCTGGAGCAGATGCGGGGGCAGAACGAAGCCGCCTTCAAAGCCTACCAGGAATTCGTTGGTAAATATCAGGAGAGCCCCTTCACAGAGCACGCCCGTGCCAGCATGGTGCAGCTGGCAGGCCTCCTCTACAGGCAGGGGATGGAGGAGTACAAATCCTACATAGAGGAGGCAAGAGAGGATCCCGAAGATGAGATCCGGCTCTACGCTCTTCAGGCTCTGGTCCGGATGGAGGAATCGGACGCCGTAGCTTCCATTGAAGCCGTGCTTTCCGACGGATCGGCATCTTCGAGGTTGAAGCGCGCGGCAGTAGATCTTCTGCGGCGTCAGGATGCACCGGGAGCGATACCGCTCATGGAGAAAACGGCCCGGGAGCACGCCGATCCCAAAGTTCGCCGGAACGCCATCAGCGCACTGGGCAGCAGGCGCAGCAGGGAGTCTTTCGATACCCTGATCCGGCTCTACCAGAATGAGCAGAGTGTCAATGCACGCCGCTATATCTGCGATGCCGTCGGTTCGATGCGAAGCACAGATTTTGCCTCTGATGCTGCAGCATTCCTGGCAGGTGCCGTACAGGACGATGCCGATGAAGACGTTCGCGAGCAGGCACTCTCGGAACTGGTGGGATTTGAAGCCGACATCTCGATCTCTTACCTGAAGAGCCTGCTCGACAGCACGACCGAACCGGTCACCCGACGACTGGTTCTCTCTGCCATATCCCGGAGCGAAGATCCCGGCCGTGTTGAGATCCTGATCCGGGAGATCCAGACGGGCGCTGACGAACGACTGCGTCTCTATTCGGTCGAGTATCTTGGACGGGTGGCCGGCCCGGAAGCTCTCGATGCCCTGATCTCGGTGGCCAACTCCGACATGCCGGAGAACATCAGAGTGAAAGCGGTTGATGAAACAGGTGATTTCGAGGGCAGTAAAGCCACAGGAGCCCTGATATCAATCGCCGGCGGCAACACTGCCGAAGCAGTGCGGGCCGAGGCCATAGATGAGCTTGGCAACCGGCAGGTTCCTGAATCTTTCAGTGCTCTGTCGGCGATCGCTGCAGGTCAGAGTGGAAATGACCTGAGAGAGAAGGCACTCTCGGAACTCCGTCAGTGGGGTGGTGAAGCCGCTCAGATACTGGAAGAGATAGCACTCAACGACAGGGAGTCAAACATGCGCCGAAGCGCGGTTTCAGCTCTGGGAAGGCTGGAAGAGGGTGCGGGCTGGGATGGATTGCTGAAGGTGTACCAGAGTGAAGACGAGGCCAGGATCCGGTCGCAGGCACTCGACTACCTCTGGCGGATCAACGAGGAGCGAAGCCTGGATACAGTAATAAGTGCAGCGAAATCGGATCGCGATTCAGAAATCCGCAGGTATGCTGTCCGGATGCTCGGACGCAGTGAAAGCGAAAAGGCCAGACAGGCACTTAGAGATATACTGAACATTCCGCCGGCGAAGGCAGCTTAGTGTACCGTTACGCACGCCTTGCCGGCATGTTGACAACTGCCCTGACAGTGGCTTCCGGGCTGGCTCTACCTGTAGTGGCGCAGGTGACCGACCTCTCGGGAAGTGGAGGACAATTCGGTGATCGTTTCGACAATGCCGTGCAGCGGGCAGCTGGTGGGGCACCGGGTACCGGTTTCTTTGTCATTTTCCGGTTCGATGGTCTCGTACCCACAGATGTGAAGGCCGGCGGCGGCGGATCGATGGTGATCAACCGTTACGACGGCTGGATCGTGAGTGACATGAGCGGTCTGATGCCCTCGCGGAATGTATGGGATCAGCTCGAAAGCGGTGAGAGACTGCTCGATCTTTCCACAATGCAGATGGCCGATCCCGATCCGGAACCGGCTCTGATATCCCGTCGACTCCTGGCGATCGTCAGGGGGAAGGTCGTTTCACGGGGAGAAGTGAAACTGGAGGATGTCAGCCTGCGACTGCCTGAAGGGAAGATCCGTCTGAGGGATAGAACGGCAATGTGGATCGGAGATGCAGGTCGATCTGAGCTGGAAACCTGGATCGGGTCTCAGATGGTCTCACTCGATGCTTCTGACGATCGAAGTGTGCGCCGCGATCTTGTCGGGTTGCTGAGCCTGCAGCCCCGGGGTGGCGACGTGTTGAGTATGCTGCAGGCACTGGCCTCGGAAGATCCGGATAGAAGTATCAAAACGGCTGCCATTACCTATCTGGGGCGTCGTCCCGAAGACACAGCAGGTACTCTCACATCGATTCTGTCGGGAGCCGAAAATCCTGAGGAGAGATCTGTTGCTCTCAAGACCTTGGCCGACAGGATCGGGCCGGCCGCCGCCGACCGTCTGATCGAGGCCGCACGGGATGAGGGGGAAGCGGAAGAGGTGAGGAGGATTGCCATAGCATGTCTGGGAAGGATCGATGCACCTGCTGCGAGCGATGCGCTGGAGAACGTATTCAACTCCGCCACTGCCGAATCAGTCAGGAGAAGGGCATTGATGGAACTGATCGAAAAGAGGATCGGTGATCCCGAGATCGTTAACTGGCTTGTGTCTGTTGCCCTCAGCGACTCCTCCCTGGAGATACGCAAGGAAGCCGTCAGACAGATTGGACGTACCAATACTCCACAGGCGCGTCGTGCGCTGGAGGAACTGATAAGGGTCGGCCGTCAGTAGTTTCCGTCCGGAAAC
>CAZWVF010000027.1:7087-34705 GCA_964637695.1 uncultured Gemmatimonadota bacterium
TCGTGCGCTGGAGGAACTGATAAGGGTCGGCCGTCAGTAGTTTCCGTCCGGAAACCGGTAAACATCCCCCGCGGCCGATGTGCGCGCTTCCGGCAGAAGGAGTCCGGGGGCGCACTTTATAATATACGCTCCCTGTAGTACATTCTCATATGGGAGCCTGCCGGAGAAACACTCCGGCTGCGTCTTACTCTGGCATCCGGCGTCAGCATAATCCCCGCTGTCGTCGATTTCTCCGACAGGCTCCCGGAGATACCGATCATCATCAGCCCGGATTGCAGTCGATGAACCTATTGCCCTGTCACGCAACAACCATGGCATTCGAGCAGCGCCGCATCCCGACCGGCTGCGTTGCGCCTTCTCGGAATAGCACACGGCTATTCCATCGTCGCCGCGCCTTACCGGCCGAGCGCGGCGTCACTCTCGGTGCCGACATTTGTTACGTGACATGACACTGGACGACCGAATCAAATCCATACCTGGCCGGCTCAACTCCGTACTGGAGCGCATAGAAGCAGTCGCGACCGATAACGGCCGCGATCCTTCGTCGGTACAGGTAGTGGCGGTAACCAAGAGCTTTCCGGTTGAGATCGTCCGTGCCGGTCTCGAAGCAGGATTGACGGATATTGGTGAGAACCGTATTCAGGAGGCCACCGGCAAGATTGATCAACTGGGCCGCGATTGTGCTGTCTGGCACCTGGTCGGACACCTTCAGACCAACAAGGCGAGACAGGCAGTACGCTATTTCAATATAGTAGAAAGTGTAGATTCATTCAGAGTGGCGGAGGCTCTGAATCAGAGGGCTCAGGTTGAGAATCTGTTGATGCAGGTACTGATTCAGGTGAATACTTCGGGAGAGGAGAGCAAGTTCGGTGTATCGGCCGGCGAACTCAAGCCACTGCTCGAAAAGGTCTCTGCTCTGGATAATATCATTGTGCAGGGTCTGATGACGATAGCACCATTCGATACCCGTGAAAGCGTTGTGCGTCCTGCTTTTGTCGGACTCCGTAAATTGCTTGAAGAAGCGGGAAGGTGGAATATTCCACGTATCGAGATGAAGCATCTCTCGATGGGTATGAGCAATGATTACAAGTGGGCCGTGGCCGAAGGTGCTACAATGATCCGTCTCGGATCTGTCCTCTTCGGCCCGAGGGAGTGACATTTTGATAATAGTCAGCAATTTTCTTATAGCCCTGGGTCAGTTGTTGAAAACGGTGGCGGGGCTCTACATGATCGTGGTGATTGCCTCAGCCGTCATCACCTGGTTCCCCGTTCAACCGTGGCACCCGGCCGTAAGGATGCTGCGCGGCCTGACAGAGCCGGTTTACGAGAAGATCAGGAAGTACCTGCCGGGTGCCTTGTGGAACGCGGGAATCGACTTTACTCCCGTGATAGTCCTGCTGGCGCTCTACTTTCTGAGTACAGCCATTTTCCAGAGCCTTGTAGATGTGGGCGTGGGCATCCGTTAAGATCACTCAACCGATGCTCCCTTAAAGGAGGACCCCACAGTGCGCATAACTCCAATCGACATTCGCAAGCAGGAGTTCCGCAAGAGCATGCGGGGCTACGATCAGGATGAAGTGGATACCTTCCTATCCATGATCGCCGATGAAATGGAAGAGCTTATCGGCTCCTCTCAGCATGCAAGGGGGGAGGTTTCATCCCTTAATGAACGGCTCGCCGAATACAGGCAGATGGAAGAGACCATGCGGGAAACTCTTATTACGGTCCAGAAGGCCGCCGATGAGAAAAGGGAGATCGCCCGCAAGGAAGCGGAAATGATTCTGAAAGAAGCCGAGATGAGAGCCGGCAGCTGGATTGAGGAAGCTCACAGATCCATCCGGGACATCAAGAAGGAACTGGCTAAACTGAGAGGAATGCGCGACTCGTACGTTACCCGCCTGAGAATGCTTGTGCAGGCGCAGATGGACATGTTGAAACTGGCGGAGATTGAGGAGGAGATGCCCGATGAGACTCTCGATCTCTTCGAGGAGAAGCTTGAGGAGCTGACAATGCGGGCCCGGGAAAGGGTTGCACAGGCCGGTGAGGAACTGCCGGAAGAATCCGATCTGGTTGAGGTCAGGGTTGAGGAGCCGGCAGTCGGGGAAGAGGAAGTGGAGGAGGGATCACCGGATGAAATATCTGAGGAGGTTGCGGTCGTAACGGACGACTTCCGGCTTGTCGATGAACCTGAGGGTGATGCGATTGAAAGCCCGGTGGAGGAGGACCGCGAAGAGAATGACGATGACGAAGAGGATGACGAGGAAGATGACGATGAAGATGATGAGAAGGATATGGATGATAACGACGAGGTTGAGATAGATGATGACGAGGAATGGGTCTGGGGAGATTCCGAGAACCAGGAGGAGGAGAAAGAAGGAGAACTGTAGGGATTGGAAGAAGAAGGGTAGAAGGGTGTGACAAACGAAGGGCTCTTCGAACACATAGAGGAAGCATCTGCTCTCCTGCTCAAATTGACAGGTGCTGAACCGGAAGTCGGGATAATTACCGGCGCCCGCCTGGAAGATCTGATCAATGCAATAGAAATAACCGCCACCATCTCCTGCGATGAGGTCCCTCATTTTCCCGAAAGCAGGAAACATGTTGAAGGCTGTGGTCTGCACTTCGGGAACCTGAAAGGGAAGCAGGTCGTGGCTGTCGGGAAACAGCTCGACCCCGATCGCGATCATTCAATGGAAAACCTGGTGTTCCCTGTCCGTCTCATGAAGGGAATGGGTGTCGGCATTCTGATTATCTGCGACTTCGTCAGAAGTCTCGAACCGGCCTTGAAGCCGGGCTCCATCGTAATCCTCGAGGATCATATCAACCTGCAGTGGGATAATCCCCTGCTCGGTCCGAATGATGAGAGGATCGGGCCCAGGTTTCCCGATATGTCGGCTGTCTACAGCAGACGTTTGAAAGAGCTTGCACTTAACCTCGCAGATGAAGAACGTATTCCACTTCGTGATGGAGTATATGCTGCCGTTGTGGATTTAAATCTGGTAACAGAGGCAGAATTGGATTTCATTCGCAGTGTGGGTGCTCACGTTGCCGGTGATGGTGTTGTGCAGGAGGTGATAGCGGCAGTACACCAGGGGATGGAAGTCATGGCGTTGTCTGTTGTCATGGATGATCATATAACTGGGCTCGACAGGGCCGTGACCGACATCCGATCTTTACTGTCGAGGGTGATCGAAAAACTATAGCAAGGTGCACCGCTCCGTAATTACGGTGATGTATCGGCGCTTGAATGCCGGCGTAATTACTGAACGGTGTACTAAGTTCCCTTGCAGACTGTGAATATGAAAAAGTGATGAGCGAGACAGATAAACAGAATAAGTGCCCTTTCCATCCTGTTGAGGAAGTGAATCACTCCCCCTCCAGGGAGGAGAAGATCCTTCAGTGGTGGAGGGAGAACGAAATATTCCGGAAAACGATCGATATCCGGGAAGGCGCTCCGGATTATGTCTTTTATGAAGGCCCGCCTACGGCCAACGGCCTGCCCGGAGTTCACCATGTGCAGAGCCGCACCTACAAGGATCTGGTCTGCCGGCTCAAGACCATGGAAGGTTACCGGGTCATCAGGAAGGCTGGTTGGGACACACACGGCCTCCCTGTCGAGATAGAAGTCGAAAAGCAGCTGGGGCTGAAGCACAAGGCAGAGATAGAGGAATACGGTATCGCGGAATTCAACGAGAAGTGCCGAACTTCTGTTCAGGAATACGAAGAGGACTGGCGGAAGTTGACCGAGAGGATCGCATTCTGGCTCGATCTGGACGATCCCTTTTTCACTTTCAAACCGGAATATGTGGAAAGTGTCTGGTGGATCCTCTCACGCTTCTTCAAGAAGGACCTGATCTATCAGGGGTACAGGATCCTCCCGTACTGTCCACGCTGCGGAACACCACTCTCCAGTCACGAGGTCTCACTCGGTTACGAATCGACCGAAGATCCTTCGATCTATGTTCGTTTCCCGGTCAAAGAACCAGGTCCCGCCTCAGGCACTCTGGCCGATCTGTCGGAGGGTATGCAGCGGAGTCTGCTGGTATGGACCACAACGCCCTGGACCATGCTCAGCAATACCTTCACGGTTGCCCATGCCGATCTGACCTACGTTGAGATCGAAGTCGACAGATCAAGACCATTCCTGACCCGCACCCTCGATGGTCTGTACGGGGAGGGATATAGCGATGGAGTGCGTGATGCTGTCGATGCCCCTGAGGGGAGGGAGCGCCTGATACTGGCCCTGAACAGGGCTCTGGTCATATTCGGCAGGAAGGAAGAGTCGGGCTCCTGGAAGGAGGGTGTGGAAGAGGTGACCCGATTCAAGGGAGCGGAACTCGTCGGTCTGAAATATCAGCGGCCCTTCACTTTCATGGAGATGGATGAGAGCATCACCAACCGGGTTGTGGCCGGCGAATATGTTACCGATGAGGATGGAACCGGCCTCGTGCACTCTTCGCCGGCCTACGGTGAGGATGACTACAATACCGGTCAGAGGGAGGGGATGCCGATAATCGAGACGGTTGACAACGAAGGGAATTTCAAGGAGGAGATCACACCATGGGCCGGAGTCTTTGTAAAGAAGGCCGACCCCGGGATAATCAGAGACCTGGCTGAGAGAGGTCTGCTCTTCGGTGCTGAAGTGGATACCCACACTTACCCGTTCTGCTGGAGATGTGAATCACCTCTGCTCTATATGGCACAGCCCTCCTGGTACATCAGAACCACCGCTTTCAAGGAGCAGCTCCTGTCTGCCAACCGGAGCATCAACTGGATCCCGCCTGAAATCGGGGCGGGAAGGATGGGTGAGTGGCTGGAGAACAACCAGGACTGGGCTCTCTCCCGGAACCGTTACTGGGGTACTCCTCTGCCGATATGGAAATGTGACAATATCGACTGTGAACGGCTGGAATGCATGGCTTCCATCGAAGAGCTGAGGGAACACGCCGATCAGGACGTGCCGAAAGATTTTGATCCGCACAAGCCGTTTGTGGATCTCTTTACGTGGAACTGTTCCTCCTGCGGCAGCGGCACGATGCGCCGTACTCCGGAAGTAATCGACGTATGGTTCGATTCTGGTGCGATGCCCTTTGCCCAGTGGCATTATCCATTCGAAAACCGGGAGGTATTTCACAACCAGTTCCCTGCCGACTTCATCAGTGAAGGAGTCGATCAGACACGCGGCTGGTTCTACAGTCTTCTGGTTATCTCGGCATTCCTGACCGATCGCCCACCCTACAGGCACTGCCTGGTGACAGAAATGGTTCTCGACAGAGAGGGCCAGAAGATGTCGAAGAGCAAAGGTAACGCCGTGGACCCGTGGAAAGTGATCGACCGGTGGGGTGTGGATCCTCTGCGATGGTACCTGATCTCGAACAGTCCACCGTGGGCGCCGACGAAATTCGATAATGATGGAGTGGCCGAAGTGAGCCGGAAGTTTTTCGGAACCCTCCACAATACGCACTCCTTTTTTGTCCTCTATGCGGGTGTAGATGGTTTTGACCCCGACAATCATGAACGGGTTGCAAAGGAGGACCTGCCGCTTCTCGATCGCTGGATCCTCTCCCGTCTGCACCGTACGACCAGGGATGTGCGAAAACATCTTGGGGGATTCGAAGTAACCCGTGCGGCCAGGGCCATCCAGCATTTCGTGATCGAGGATCTATCCAACTGGTATATCCGTCGGTCGCGGCGACGTTTCTGGAAAGGTGAACCGGGTATAGATAAGAGTGCAGCTTATCAGACCCTGCATGAGATCCTGGTGACGTGCGCCGGTCTGCTCGCTCCATTTGTTCCCTTCACCAGCGAGGAGATATGGCGCAACCTGCAGGCGTGGAGAGAGAATGCCGCTGAAAGCGTGCATCTGAGTGAATATCCTGCCGGCGATTCCAGCCAGGTTGATGAAGATCTGGAAAGGTCGATGGAATTCGTGCGTCAGGTGGTTGCTCTGGGCCGTGCTGCCAGGAACAGGGCAGGACTCAAAGTTCGTCAGCCCCTCAGAGTGATGAAGGTCGTGGCGCCGCAGAAGTGGCAGCAGGACTCGCTGTCCCGTCTCGACTCTCTCATACTGGAAGAGATGAATGTGAAAGGCGTTGAGGCGGTTGGTTCGGTCTCCGACTTCATGGGGCTGGTCGCCCGGCCGAACTTTTCGAACCTCGGCCCCAGATTCGGGAAAGAAGTCAACAGCGTTGCCGAAGCAATCCACGGGATGGATAAGGAGCAGCTCGACCTGATCACATCCGGACAGCATGTGACAGTTCAGGTGGATGGCAAACCTGTCGAAATAGAGCCGGGTGATCTGACCGTGGAAGATTCCGAACTGGAGAACATGGTCGTTGAACGGGAAGGAGAACTGGCGGCAGGTGTGGATACCGAACTGGATCAGGCCCTGATCGAGGAGGGACTGGCAAGAGAGTTCACTACCCGGATGCAGGGACTGAGGCGTAATGTAGGTTACGCTGTAACAGATCGCATTGAAATCGGTTATGTGGCTTCAGCAGTTCTGGAATCGGCTATTGAGGCTCACAGGGACTATGTAGCCGAGGAAGCGCTGGCTCTCCTTCTGCAGAAGGGACTGCTGGAGAGGGCGGATAAACAGGAGGAATGGCAAGTCGACGGAGAATCTGTTACCATAACTGTCGCAAAGATCCGTGAGGGAACCGAAGGTTAGTGCACCGTTCCGTAATTACGTAACGGGGCACTTGGCATGGCTTCTCAAGGAAATGCAGGCGGGTGGAATGTGATTATCGGAGTGGGGGCCGGAAGGAGTCGATAGAGATGGCGCAAGGCCTGTCCAAATCGAAGATCAACAAGTACAGGAAGCTGCTCGAGAAGAAGAAGAAAGCTCTGCTCAAGGAGCTCGATTATCTGGAGGGGAGCAGTATGAAGTCCACCATCACAGAATCCACCGGAGATATTTCATCATATTCATTTCACATGGCCGACCAGGGAACCGATGCAATGGAGAGGGAGAAGGCATTTCTCTTCGCCTCACGTGAAGGAAGGTTCCTCTATCATCTGAACCAGGCCCTCGCGCGGATCGAAAAGGGCGATTACGGCAAATGTGAAGATTGCGGGGAGCTGATATCGGAGGACCGGCTCTCTGCGGTGCCTCATGCCCGTCTCTGCATTGCCTGCAAGACGCACGATGATGATAGAAAGTCGGCTGCAAAAACATGATATGGGCTTTCGGTCTGTCGGCCTGTATCGTGGTTCTCGACCAGGCAACCAAAGCGCTTGTTGCCGCAACGATGGTCCAGAACCAGAGTATTGCAATTGCAGGTTACCTGCTCAGGATCACCTATATCCGTAACCCCTCTGCAGCTTTCGGTCTCGATCTTGGATCTATCAGCTTCTATATAATTGTCGGCGTAACAGCCTCCATTGTCGTCAGTTATTACATCATCAGACTGCCCAGGCGGGATCACTGGCCCAGGATAGCTCTGGCGATGATCCTTGCCGGTGCATTGGGCAATCTGATAGATCGTTTGCGCTTCGGGGAGGTAGTCGATTTCATCCAGGTGGGGCTTTCCTCCAGGCTCGTATGGCCCATTTTCAATGTTGCCGATATGGGGGTGTCAGTCGGTGTTTTTCTTCTGATGCTCTTCTTCCTGGTTGTTGGTGAGGAGGAGATTGAAGATGGCGGAATCGCTGCCTGACCGACGAGAGATCACCGTCTCATCCGATCCTGCTCTGACCACAACTCCTCTGGAAGAGGGGGAACGCCTCGATCATTACCTGGGAAGACAGTTCGAAAATCTTTCCCGCTCCAGAGTTGAAACTCTCATAAAGGAAAAAGCTGTTACCGTAAACGGACAGCATCAGAAAGGAAGCCGGCCGGCCCGGCCCGGCCAGGTGATCGTATTGATGGTACCGCCACCGCGGCAGCCTTCACTGAAACCGGAGAATATCCCGCTCGACATAAGATTCGAGGACGAGCACCTGGTTGTGGTCAATAAGGCGGCCGGCATGGTAGTGCATCCGGCTCCAGGTCATCCCGATGGAACACTTGTGAACGCTCTCCTCTATCATTGCCGCGATCTGGCGGGAATAGGCGGTGTCATGCGGCCCGGGATCGTTCATCGACTCGATAAGGATACATCGGGACTTCTGGTTGTCGCCAAATCGCAGGGGGTGCATATAGCCCTGGCTTCGGCGATGAAGGAGAGGAATATCCATCGGGCTTACACGACGGTTGTCTGGGGGCATCCAGAACCGGAGGAAGACACGATCGAAACGTGGATGGGACGCAGCCGTACCGATCGAAAGCGGATGGCAGTCTTCGAACCCTCCGGTGCTTCCCTTCTGAAACGCTGGGGAAGACCTGGTGAGGAGGAAGGGATGCTGAAAGAAAACAGCACGGTCGAGGATGGTGGTGCAGCCGGGATCAGGGGCATTCCACGCGGCGCCCGCCTCTCCACAACCCGCTACCGCACGCTCGCAAGCTTCGAACTGGCCACCTCGCTGGAGTGCGTTCTCGGGACCGGAAGAACCCACCAGGTAAGGGTTCATCTTTCATACCGCGGGCACCCGGTTGTGGGTGATCCGGTTTACGGCGGACGTCAGAAGGCCGTGCGCGGCCTCGTACCGGAGAAGCGCGCCAGAGCCTCCTCACTGCTCGATCAGATGCCGCGTCAGGCCCTTCACGCTGCACACCTCCGGTTCGCACATCCTGTCAGCGGCGAGGATATATCAATAACGGCCGACCTGCCGGCCGACATGCAGCACATGCTGGAACATCTGGAATCTACCTTGGTGCACTTAAGGTGAATCTGTAGATGAATTCGTCCTGCGGAGGGACCGGTTGCCAGGTGTGGTTCCAGGCCAGCGCCTCCAGCGTTGGAGCAGCATTGCCGATAAAGAGATAATCACCGACCAGTGCGAGTTTCACCCCGCCCGGTTCGAAGGGAAGGGGGATGAAATTCTGGAACCATCCACCCCGGCTGAATGTTACCAGCCCGAACACTCCCTCCTGAGTTCCGGGTGCCACCAGCAGTCTCTCTGCATTCCACCAGGCGAAACCGGAGACGTTTCCTCCCGGCATACCATTCCTTCTCAGAGTCATCGTGTCTTTCAGGGCAGAAGTGAAGCTCGACGTACTGTTGAGAAGGGTCTCGGAAAGCTTGAAAAGTTTCGGGAACTCTCCACTCTCTCCGATTGCCGGGTAACGGATCAGGTAGAGGTCGTTTGAATCACCGGTGATCGCCACCCCTCCATGCACCGTCCATGGCAGAAGGGCAACTCTCTGCCACGTCCCTCCGGTAGCCGGTACACGTCTTATCTCTGTGGGGGTGACTCCGTAGAAGTAACTGCCGTAACGACAGAAGCTGCCGGGTGTATTGGTGGCAATGATCTTGTCCTGCTCTTCACCCTGTGCATTCCACAGATCGATCGAACCTGAATACATGATGGCCAGACCGCCCCCTGACTGTGCCAGCGCACCTGAGGAGCTCAGCTCTCCCGACGGAGCCGGATAGACTTCCAACCCCGATGAAATGTCTATTACCCGCACGATCGATCCCTCGAATTCAGAGCCGGGTGTCACACTCAGTCTGACCCGGTTATCTGTTCCCAGAAATGCCAGGTCGTCGAACGGTTCGATCCATCCACCGCGCCACCACAGATCGTGCATGCCTGTACCACTGATGGTTTTGTCCAGCAGAAGGCTCCATTCCGATGTGGTTTTCCGCCACCCTTCCACCATCACATCACCCGCAGGAACTCTCAATACAAATTCCAGTACCGCACCTGTCTGTAACGCCTGCCTGTCGGCGGTCGCCAGGGCGAATCGAAGATGGGTGAGAGTCCCGCTGTTGCCGCTGTCGGGCTGCGAGGCGGAGTACTGCCTGGCAATCAGTGTTTCCAGCTCCAGAGTGAGAACGCGCAGGATCTTGTCAGGGTCCTGGGGAGGTTCTATTAATCCGCACGAAGGAAGGACCAGAAGCAGAAGTGCAGACGGTAAGCTGAAAAGGGGCCGCCCCGGATACCTGACGGCTTCTCGAGGCGACCACTTCAAGGTTCAGTTCCTTTCTCCGACAGACTTCCTGGGATCGGGCTTCAGCTTTATTATCGTGCTGGCCGACATTTCACCGCAGGTGACGGTAAGTTTGAAAGTGCCCGGTTCGAGCGGTCGTTGTACACTGCTGCCAGGTTGCGGAGCCCGCATGCCACGGCTGAATCTCGGCCGGATGGGAACGTCGACCATGTTCAAACCCTGTTCACCCGGACCCTCCATCTCCCTCAAGGTCTCCCCGTTGATGCCTTCAATGGTTATCTGGACACTGTCAACGGGCTCGCCCACCCAGTAGTTGATCCTGAAACTCATGGGGGGATTCGGCGCCTGAAAAACCTTGTCGCCCGGCCAGTTCTGCTGAGATCTTCTGCTCCAGCCGGTCACCGGCTTGATCTCAAGAAGCTCGAAATCCTTCTCCATGACCTCGGGAGTCAGTGACTGCAGACCGGTGATGTTATCCATCACCCAGATGCTCAGTCCGTGAGTGGCGATTATCACATCGTTCTCGCGCGGGTGCACAACCAGGTCGTGAACCGGCACGACGGGCAGGTTGTTGTTGAACCGGGACCAGGACTCCCCTGCATCGAGAGAAACGTAAACTCCGCTTTCGGTACCCAGGTAGACCAGGTTCGGATTCACGGGGTCTTCGGTGATCACGTATGCCGGATCGTCGGTCGGCAGGCCCGCTCCCAGACGTTTCCACGTCTCGCCGAAGTCATCTGTGCGGAAGACATACGTCGTGAGGTCGCCTTCCCGATGGCCGTCGAAGGTCACATATGCCCGGCCGAGCTCAAAGGCACTCGGACGCACGCGACTGACCCACGTGTTTGCCGGCACTCTCTGAAAGTTATCGGTCACCTCTGTCCAGCTTGTACCTCCGTCCCGGGTCAGGTGAACCAGACCGTCATCCGTTCCCACCCAGATCAGGCCTGGAAGAATCGGAGATTCGCCGATCGTGATTATGTTGCAGTGGTTCTCGGCTCCCGTCTGGCTGTCCCCCCTGTTGGTTGCAGCCGGCCTCAGCTTCGATTCGTCATTCGTTGTGAGGTCGGGGCTGATTATCATCCAGGTATCCCCCCTGTTGACACTCTTGAAGAGCACGTTGCCCCCGAAATAGACGGTTTTTGAGTTGTGGGGTGAGAGCACGATCGGTGAGCTCCAGCTGAACCTGAACTGTGTTCCCGGTTCCGGCGGAGGAGTGATGTTGGTTGAACCGCTGCCCCGGGCACCCATGAACTCGCGCGCTCTCTCCGACATCTGGGCCGACTGTGGTCTGGGCGCTCGCGGGCGGATCGACTTTGAAACACCTGATGCAATGTTCATACGAGTGATGGCTCCGCCCTGACTCTCCGCATAGAGGATGAGGTCGGGGTCGTCCGGATCGATCTGCACGTGAAAGCCGTCGCCGCCGACGAAGAATCGCCAGTCGGCGTTTGTGATGCCGCCGGTGTTGTAGTTGGCTGTCGGGCCTCCCCAGGTGCCGTTGTCCTGCAGCCCTCCATATACGTTGTAGGGATCGGCCATGTCGAAACCGACCGCGTAGAACTGACCCAGAGGCAGGTTGTGGGAGAAGTCCCACGTCTCACCCTGATCCCAGGAGATGGAAATTCCGCCGTCGGAACCGACTATCAGGTGATCGGTATTGGTGGGATCGATCCACATGGCGTGGAAATCGACGTGATGGTTTCCGGTGATGTTGAATACACCGCGGGGATCCCTTCCACCACTTCCACCGCGGCCGCCGCTGCTCTCGTAATCGCCGACCCACTTGATCGCCTCGTCGACGTCCACCTTGAACAGATTGCTCTCAATAAGGTAGATGGTGTTTGCATCGTGCGGGTCAACGCGGACCTGGCAGTAGTAGAATGGGCGGCTGTTACGACGATCGATGCGTTCCCAGTTCTGGCCGCCATCCCGGCTCTGCCACGTTCCATTCATGGAGGGTGTTAAGGATCCTCTCCTTCCCATTCGCTGCAGTTGTTCAACTCTCGCCGAATCGGGCGCGGGTGCGTCGGGATCGTCGGCAAAGTTCTCGATGCGTGCAAAGAGTATTGATGGATCGTCGGGAAAGATATCGAGACTGGTCTTGCCGTTCCTGTCTGAGGGAGGCAGGCCGTTGCCTTCCAGTCTCTCCCACGTGGCTCCCGCATCGGTGGATTTCCATATCCCGTTGTTGGGACCGCCGCCGCTGAGGAATACCCATGCCTTTCGCTCTCTCTCCCACGATGTTGCGTATACCGTGTCGGGATTCCCGGGATCGATTATCACGTCGTAGAAGCCGGTTCCGTCCTCAAAGCCCATCAGCTTCGTCCAGCTTTCTCCTCCGTTGATCGACTTGTAGAGCCCCCGGTCGCCTTTTGTCCTGTCCCACAGGTTGCCCAGGGCGGCCGCGTAGACGACCATCGGATCGCGCGGATCCACTGCAATCCTTCCGATGTGGAAAGTGTATTCGAGTCCCATGTGGCGCCATGTCTCTCCACCGTCGGTGGATCGCCAGACGCCGTCTCCCCAACTGATCGAATTGCGGGAGTGCGGTTCTCCCATACCCAGGTAGATGACATTCGGGTCGGAAGGAGCTATCCCGATGTCTCCGACGGCTGCGGTCCTTCCTCCCTCGAAAACCTGTTTCCAGGTCGTTCCGTTATTGATGGTTTTCCACAATCCACCGGCTGCTGCAGCCACGTAGATGGTGGACGCTTCACCTCCTGGAGGTACCGCGAGGTCGGAGACCCTGCCCGACATGATTGCGGGCCCGACCTGGCGCCACTGGTACTCGCCGAAAATCGGGTGTTGGGTTTCCTGTGCATCCGCAGGCATTGTTATGGTGAGCAGAGGCAGCAGGAGAAGTACCGGTAATGATCTGAGGAGTAATGTTCTACGCATTTGATTCATCCCTTGCTGGATCGATCCGTTCAGAGGACGGTCACTATTATAGAATTGCACAACCGTCTTTATAACGTGCAAATGAAATTATTACCACCTTCAAGAGCCTGTCCGAAAAACGCTCCGGCTGCGGTTTACACCGGCATCCGGCTGGCCACGTTGGTCTTCGCAGAATGTCCTCGACGTAGCGCAGTGGATCTGTTTGATTGACCGTCCGGTATGGTGCTGATAGTTTCAATCCATGACTTTCCGATCCACCCTATTCCTTGTTGATGGTACAGCACTTGTCTACAGGGGCTATTTCGCGTTTATCAAGAACCCGCTGATAAATTCGAAGGGTGAGAATACAAGCGCTCCATACGCATTCACCAATTCGCTGTTGAAATTGATCAGGGAATTCGAACCAACCCACCTGGCTGTTGTCTTTGATGCCCCCGGTAAGACATTTCGCCATGAGCGGTACGAGCAGTATAAGGCCACCCGCGAGAAGATGCCGGAGGATCTGGCACAGAGCCTTCCCCGCGTTCGTCAGGTGGTCGAGGCGATGTGTATCCCGATAATCGAAATAGCAGGTTTCGAGGCGGACGATGTGATGGGAACTCTTGCCCGCCGGGGAAGCCTTGAAGGGATGGAAGTTGTCCTGGTGACCGGAGACAAGGATCTCATGCAGTGCCTCGACGACAGGGTGCGGATGCTGAAGCCCGGCAGGAGAGGAGAGGAGTACAGGACATTTACTTCGGCCGACGTGCGCGAGCGATACGGTGTGGAACCGTCACAGATAATTGACTTCCTGGGCCTGATGGGGGACAGCTCCGACAATGTTCCTGGAGTGCCCCAGGTCGGCGAGAAAACGGCACAGAAACTGATCCAGGAATACGGGACAATCGAATCTGTTCTGGAACATGCCTCTGAGGTCAGTCAGGCGAGGGTTCGCGAAAACCTGGTCGAATATGCAGCCCAGGCCCGGCTGAGCAGGGAACTGGTGACGATCGACATCGAAGTGCCGCTTGAGCTGACGCCGGAGGACCTTCTTTTCAAAGGCTTCAATGTTCCGGTGCTCGCGAATCTCTTTACCGACCTGGAATTCACTTCCCTGACCAGAGAGCTGCTCCAGGAGAGTGAGGATACAGGATCCGATTCCGAACAGATGGATTACGTACTGGTAGATTCCGACGAGGAATTGGATCGGGTATTAAAGAAGATCGCCCGGTCGGATATCGTGGCAGTTGATCTGGAAACCACCGATCTGAACCCTCTTATGGCCCGGGTTGTGGGTATCAGCATATCGACAGAGCCGAACAGCGCCTTCTACATGCCGGTCCGACACACGGAGGGCAGGAACCTTCCGGTAGAAAAGACACTAGAAGAACTGGCTGTATTTCTGGAGGATCCGGAAATACAGAAAACCGGTCACAACATCAAATACGATGCACTTGTGCTCCGAAATGAAGGAATCACACTAAAAGGCATCGCCTTCGATTCGATGGTCGCCTCCTACCTTTTGAATCCCTCCAGGCGGCAGCACGGACTCGACTCCCTCTCTCTTGAATACCTTCAGCATCAGACGATCCCGATCACCAGCCTGATAGGCAAGGGAAAGAACCAGATCTCATTTGCTGATGTTCCGGTAGAAGATGCAAAAGAGTACGCGTGTGAAGACGCCGACATGACTCTGCGCCTTCGGAGTGAAATGGCCCCGAAACTGGATTTACTCGAATTGCAGCCGCTGCTCGAGGAGATCGAGGTTCCCCTGATTCCCGTTCTCGTGGAGATGGAATCGAAGGGAGTGCTGGTGGATTTCGAATTGCTCTCCGATATGGGAGAGGAATTCGAAGGAGAACTGAACCAGCTCGAAGAGATGATTCATAAATATGCCGGCGTTGAGTTCAACATCAATTCGCCTCTACAGCTGCAGGAGATCCTCTTTGAGAAGCTGGAACTGCCGCGAGGCAAGAAGACCAAAACGGGTTACTCCACCGATTCCGAAGTTCTGGAGGGGTTGACGGCCGAGCACCCGATTGCAATGAAGATCCTCGATTACAGGGCCCTGAACAAATTGAGGAATACATACATAGATGCCCTCCCCAGGCTTGTGAATCCCGAAACGGGTCGAATCCATACATCATTCAATCAGACGGTAGCCACTACGGGCAGACTCTCCTCCTCCGAACCTAACCTTCAGAACATACCGATCCGTACCGAGGCGGGAAGACGTATCAGACGTGCCTTCGTGGCTCCACCCGGCCGCGTTCTGCTCTCTGCAGACTACAGTCAGATCGAACTGCGCATCATGGCGCACCTCTCCGGCGATCGACGTCTTCTCGATGCCTTCCGCAAGGGCGAGGATATCCATGCAAGCACCGCGGCAGCGATCTTCGACTGCTCGATAGAGGAGATCGATGAAACTCAGCGCAGGCAGGCGAAAACGGTGAATTTTGGAGTGATGTATGGAATGGGCAGTGTCAGTTTGAGCAAGCAGCTCGGCATCACTCATGCTGAAGCCAAAGACTTCATAGACAGCTATTTCGATCGGTTCAGTGGCGTTTCAGGGTATATAGAAGAGACCAGGGCGATGGCCAGGCGCAACGGCTACGTGACAACCCTGCTCAACCGCCGCCGTTATATGCCCGAACTCGAGTCGACCGCGCCTCAGGTGAGGGCGTTCGCAGAACGCACCGCCGTAAACATGCCCATTCAGGGCTCGGCGGCCGATCTGATCAAGAAGGCGATGATCTCGATACAGGAGTGGATATGGGAAGAAGATGTGCATGCCGACATGATTATCCAGGTGCACGATGAGCTGGTCTTTGAGGTCGATGAAGGTGCAGCGGAAGAGGTTCGAGCCGGTGTGATTTACAGAATGGAAAATGCTCTGGAACTGGATGTTCCCATATTAGTAGAGGCTGCATGGGGACATACCTGGGCAGACGCCCATTAAGGTAAATTTTCAGATACTATGCTGTTGATTTTCGATACATCCACTACTGACGGGACAGTCGCCGTCGCCGATTCCGATAACCTCGCCATCGTCGGGCAGCGGCAATACGCCAGGATTGAGGGCGGATCCTCGCTGCTGCTCGCTGGTCTCGAAGAGATTCTCGAAGCTGATGATCTCACTAAAAGTGCTCTTACCGGTATAGTCGTAAACAGGGGTCCCGGTTCGTATACGGGTCTGAGGGTCGGTTTCGCCCTGGCACAGGGCCTGGCGGAATCGTTGGGGATACCTGTAGTCACCATACCATCCTATTCCGCATTCGCTGTTCAGTTTCAGGAGAGCGGTACCTCTCTGGCGGTCTGTTACGATGCCCGCAGCCGCGGGATCGGCTGGGTCACCTACCTGCAGGGCCATAAAGAACCGCTCCGTGCAGGAGAGAGTCTGACCGATGGTTCTTCACATCAAGCCGGCACAGAAACGTTCGAACTGGGTTCAGAGAGAGTTCTGCTCCGCCTGGCCCCACCTCTGGCATTACCTGGACTGATTCCGCGGCCCTGCAGGCTGGTTGGACCCGGAATCGCATCACTCGGCAAACAGCTCGAGGAGACCACACCCGACGACATCGAACTGGTTACAGATTCAGAATGCCCCGATGTAAAATATCTGCTGCAGCTTGGTGCCAGGAATCTCCAGGTGGGAGGTGAGGATCATTCACGGATGACACCCTTCTATCTTGGAACAATCGACACTCCGAAACAGCGCTGGTGAAGATGATCGATCCTTCATCACAGACCATCGATGCAGCAATCAGCACCTTGAGAGAAGCGGGAATCGGCAGTGCAGCATTTCTGGTCACCCTGGGGAGCGGACAATCGAATCCGTGGTCGGATGAGACTGAGGTCGAAATCGATTATGAGCAGGTTCCAGGTTGGCCGGCACCGGCGGTAGAAGGACATGGAGGAAAGCTGAGTCTCGTGCGGGTGGGGAAGGAGAATGTGTTGGTTATGGAGGGTAGGCACCACTATTATGAGGCCCGCTCATATGATGGCGTGATTGCTCCGTTGCGAATTTCATGTGCTCTGGGTGTTGAGAAGGTGCTGCTTGTCAACTCTGTTGGCTCGCTCAGAAGTGAGCTGTGCACCGGAGATCTCATCTTGATCTCCGATCATGTATTCTTTCAGGGACCTGAGCTGGAAACACTGCTTCATGATGAATGGCCCTCCGGCGTGAGTCCCTCCTATTGGGAAGAGGGAAGAAAGATCGTGATGGAGAAGGCGGAAGGCGCCGGAATTGAGCTGGCTGAAGGTGTTCTCTTCTGCGTGCAGGGGCCGATGTATGAAACGGGTGCAGAAGCTGAAATGGCGCGCAGAATGGGCGCTGATGTTGTCGCGATGTCCCTGGCACCCGAAGCGATGACAGCCACTGCAATGGGATGCAGGGTTGTAGGCCTCAGCCTGGTCACAAACGCGGTCGGAGGAAGTGACCTTGCGGGCCCGAATCACGATGAAGTTATTTCCGCGGCTGCAACTTACAAGCCACTGCTGGACAAACTGCTCAAAGAGACAGTTCCTGCACTGGCGGCCGCATCCAGTTGAATAGAAACCGGACAGGAGTCAATGGGCTGGTTCAGGAAAGTCCGTCGCACACTTGGATCTGGGGAGAAACTCGACGTCCCGAAGGGTCTGTGGACCAAGTGTGATAAATGCGGGGAGATAATCTACCGCAAGGAACTGGAAGCCAATTACCACATCTGTGGGAAATGCGGTTTCCACTTCCGTGTGGGAATTACTGAATACCTGTCCGTTCTGACCGACAATGGCTTCGTGGAGGAATTCGATCAGAAGATGAAGTCGAAGGATCCTCTCGGATTCGTCGATTCAAAAAAATATACCGATCGTCTGAAGAAAAGCCAGGAAGCCACCAACATGCCGGATGCTGTACGAACCGGAGAGGTCACGATCGGAGGATACAGGGCGGTTATCGCCATACTCGATTTCGCATTCATGGGAGGCAGCATGGGCTCGGTAGTCGGGGAGAAGATTGCGAGGGCGACGGTCAGGGCGACCGAAATGAGGGTCCCCCTTATTATCATCTCCGCTTCCGGAGGTGCACGGATGCAGGAGGGGATCTTATCCCTCATGCAGTTGGCGAAAACCAGCGGCCGCCTGGCAGAACACCGGAATGCGGGTCTCCCCTTCATAAGTATCCTGACGCATCCGACCACAGGCGGAGTCACGGCTTCTTTTGCCATGCTCGGAGATGTGATCGTCGCTGAACCGGGCGCCCTTATAGGTTTTGCCGGTCCCCGCGTGATCAAGGAGACAATAGGCGAGGAACTCCCCGAAGGATTCCAGACCAGCGAATTTGTTCAGGAACACGGATTTGTTGACGTGATCGTACCCAGAAACGAGATGAAGAAGACCGTTATTACACTGCTCAAACACCTGGTCGGCCGACAGGAACCATCGGGCGAAGCCGGTACTTCCTGAAATGAACGAAATGGCCTGGACGCCTCAGCAGGCCCGGACATGGCTCGAGAAGATCGAGTACCGGGGCATGCAGCTGGGTATGGAAAGGGTGGAAACCCTTGCCGCACGTCTCGACAACCCTGAGCGGACGTTCCCATCAATCCATATAGCGGGTACCAACGGGAAGGGAAGCGTTGCCGCGATTCTGGACAGCATCCTCTCTGAAGCCGGTCTGCGCACCGGTCTCTACACCTCACCCCACCTGGTTGACTGGACCGAGAGGATTACCGTGGGTGGTACCGCCATCGGTGAGGAAGAATTTGCACGCGCTCTTCAGGCCCTTTCAACCGACGCAGACCGCCTGGAGAACACTCCTTTTGAGACGCTGACCATGGCTGCATTCTGGCATTTCCGCCAGGCGGGGCTCGACTGGGGGATCATCGAGGTCGGCCTGGGTGGGCGCCTTGATGCCACACGTTTGTGCAGAGCGGAAGTCTCGGTCATCACTGCCATTGGGATTGACCACGCCGGGGAACTGGGTCGGGACCTGAACGGTATCGCCATGGAGAAGGGCTCGATCATCCGCCGTGATGTCCCGGTCGTTCTCGGCCGGGGCACTGACCGGGTGCGTTCAGTCCTCCTTTCACAGGCAGGAGATATCGGAGCACCCGTGCTCTGTTCCGAAGATGTGGTCGACGTTACTGGTGGACCCGACCGGCAGTGGGGATCAGAAGGAAGCGCAATATGGAAAGGCGCTGCTGCAGATGGAGCAGGGAATGCGGGTGAACCGGATAGATTTGACTGGCAACTTCCTCTGGCAGGTGCCCATATGCTGGACAACCTCTCCACATCACTTGCGGTGGTCAGTGTCTTGCGCCGGAAGGGGGTATTCATTCCAACGGACGCAATTGTCAGCGGGATTGCCTCAGTAAGATGGCCCGGCCGGCTTCAGTGCGTCGCTGCTCCACCGGGTTGTCCCGATCTGATCCTCGACGTGGCGCACAATCCCCTTGCTGCATCAGTCATCTCCGAAGAGATATTGGCGAGATCTCCGGGTAGATGCAGAAGACTGGTCGTTGCCCTGGCAGCCGATAAGGACCTGGAAGAATTCCTCAAGCCGCTCATCCCGCTATTCGAAATGACGGTGGCCACATCTCTGGAGGAATCGAGAAGCCGGGCTCCTGAAGAGATTGCACAGACTGCAAACCGGCTGGCTGCAGAATTAAACCTGCGGCTGGAGATCAGCGCGGTGCACGATCCGGTGGCAGCCGTGGCAGATGCCATGTGCGGCCTTGACGGAGATGGACTCGTCGTGGCAACCGGGTCGCATATGCTGGTTGGACCCCTGCTGAAGGTCCTTGGAGAGGATCTGGGTAAGGGGCGGCTCTGGCCGGAAATGGAGTTGTCCTCACACTGAATAGGGTTCTATCAATATAGGGCTGTCTTTAATCGATCTGCCTGAGGAACCTGAGATACCTTCCGCGCGTTCTGGCATTAAGAGGAGTGCGGAGCAGTTCCCTTCCGAATTATCGTTAGGGGCGACAGGAGTTTTTATTATGTGCGGTATTATCGGATATGTGGGCCGGAAAGAGCAGAGGGATATCCTTCTGGGAGGACTGCGCAGGCTGGAATACCGTGGGTACGACTCTGCCGGTATTGCAGTTCAGCGGAACGGCAGCCTGGTGATGACCAAGGTAAAGGGGAAGATCAGGGACCTGGAGAAGGCAGCCTCCTCGCTCGATCTTACTGGTAGTGTCGGGATCGCTCACACTCGCTGGGCAACCCACGGAGAGCCAAATGATATCAACGCCCACCCCCACACATGCTGTGGAAACCGCATTGCCCTGGTCCACAACGGCATCATCGAGAACTACCAGTCTCTCAGAACACTCCTTAAGGAGCGTGACCACCACTTTACCTCTGATACGGATACCGAAGTTCTCGTACACCTCGTCGAGGAACATCTGAAGGATTCATATGGCCATTCACTTGAAGAGGCCGTAAGACTGGCCCTCAATGAAGTGGAAGGAACCTATGGGATAGCTGTTATCGATGCAGAGCAGCCGGGTGTGCTGGTCGCAGCACGCAGGGGCAGCCCTCTTCTGCTGGGTATTGGCAGTGATGAGTATTTCGTCGGATCGGATGTCGCGGCCTTCGCCGAATATACCCGTGAAATCGTTTACCTCAACGACGATGAGATGGCGGTTCTCTCCCCTGATGGCTATCTGGTCAAGAACCTGCAGGCCGAGGAGATGAATCCGGATGTTGAAAAGATCACCTGGGAACTCGGTCAGATAGAGAAGGGTGGTTTCGACCACTTCATGCTCAAGGAGATCCGGGAGCAGCCCCAGACCGTTCTCGATGCCTTGAGGGGCAGGGTCAGACCGGACACCGGGCAGGTAAAGCTGGGTGGACTGCAGGATCACCAGGATCTTCTAAAAAATGCGAAAAGGATAATCTTCACATCGTGTGGTACCTCGTGGCATGCCAGCCTGATCGGCAGACGCCTGATCGAGGAGTTCGTACGCCTCCCGGCAGAGGTGGAATACGCGTCGGAGTTCCGTTACTCCACTCCGGTATTTACACCCGGTACCGTTCTGATCGCCGTCAGCCAGTCAGGAGAGACTGCAGACACTCTGGCGGCCCTGCACCTGGCGAAAGAGGAGGGGATACCCTGTCTCGGTGTCGTGAATGTTGTCGGCTCGTCGATCGCCCGTGAGACAGATACAGGTGTCTACCTTCACGCCGGGCCTGAAATAGGAGTGGCATCTACAAAAGCATTTACAAGTCAGGTAACGGTTCTGAGCCAGATATCACTTCTCATGGCCCAGCTCCGTGGTACGCTCACAGAGGAACGGCAGAAGGAGATTGCTGGCGAACTGGTTCGTCTTCCAGGCAAGATCCAGCAGATTCTCGATGATACAGACTGCATAGAGAAAATCGCCGATCAATTCGCAGGTGCCGACAACGCACTCTATCTCGGGCGCGGATACAGCTTCCCGGTGGCTCTCGAGGGGGCGCTGAAGCTGAAGGAGATATCGTACATCCACGCCGAAGGCTACCCTGCAGCCGAGATGAAGCACGGACCTATCGCACTGATAGATGACGACATGCCTGCCGTGATCCTCGCACCGGGCGATCACGTATACGAAAAAGTTGTCAGCAACATCGAAGAGATCCGGGCCCGCAGGGGACGGGTGCTTGCGGTGGCTACAGAGGGCAATGAAGCCATGGCAGACCTGGCCGACTGGGTGATCTATGTTCCCGAAACCCTCGATTGCTTCTATCCGCTTCTGACGGTAATTCCGCTTCAACTGCTCGCCTACTACGTCGCCGTGCGACGGGGCTGCAATATTGACCAGCCTCGAAATCTGGCCAAGAGTGTGACAGTGGAATGATGCGACGGATCTTCCTGCTCATTCTGCTGGCCGCACTTTCCCCGGTTTCTGCAGTCTCAACGGGCACCTCACCATACCGTTTATCCGATTGTCTGATAATCCAGTCACGAGAAGGAGTGGAGAGCCGGCAGCAGGAAGCGGCAGATCCTTACCAGCGTGCCCGGCAGTTCTGGATGGAGGGCCGTTTCAGCAGAGCTGCCGAGATACTGGAAGCAGCCCTTAGCATCGGTGGCCTTGGTGAGCACCGGGCTTCGGGGTGGCTCCTTCTGAGCGCCTCCCGTCTGGGTTCCGACGATCCTGAACCTGCTCTTCAGGCTCTCGACGGACTCGACCGCGAATATCCGGAAGGGCCCTATCTGCTTGAGAGGAGGTGGTTGAGGGGAAGAGCCCACGCTCGTGCGGGCCGTTTCTACGAAACAGCAGTCATCTATGCAGAGATCATTGAGGATGAACCTGAGAACCGCATCTCTGAGGCCGCTCGTGATGAACTGGCACTTCTGATTGCCGAACGACTCGATTCGAATGAACTGCACAGGCTCGGCTACGAGTGGGCCGGAAGCGATCTGAAGGGCTGGCTGGGTCTGACAGCCATAAGAGAACTTGCCGATCGCGGCGATCTTGCCAGAGCGAGGAGACTGCTGGAAAACCTTGAAGCAGAGGCTCCTGAAGGAGGTTACGGGCGCGAAACAGCAAGAAATCTGGCAGACCTTTCCGAAAGACTGAAATCGGCCGGACCGGCCGGCTTCGTCCTGGGTGTACTGGCACCACTGACCGGGCGCGACAGCGAAGCTGGCCGGGATATCATCGATGCAGTCAGGCTGGCCCTGGCAACAGCCCAGGTGGATGCGCGGCTGGCTGTACGCAATACTCGCGGAACCCTCGAAGGTACTTTGAAAGGCACCATCTCGCTGATCAGGGATGAGGGAGCCCAGCTGATTCTGGGTCCCTACGTGGAAGAGCTGGCTCTGACGTCGGCCGGTGTGGCCGAAGGTATGGAGGTCCCGATAATTCTGCCATACACTCAAAGCGCGGTTACTCCGACAATGGGTGATAACGTCTTCCAGCTTCAGGCCACACCCAGATTGCAGGCTGAGGCCCTGGCCGATGCTGCGATAGACAGTCTGGGCATGATCACATTTGCCGTTATGAACCCTCTGACCGGCAGCGGTTCCGATTTTGCCGAAGCATTCATGACAAGGGTGGAAGAGAAGGGGGGTAACGTGGTGGCCCATCAGGAGTTTTATCCAGAGGCAAACGATTATCAGGATCAGCTCGATGCCATCCGGAGAGCGGGTCTGGGCCTGAGTCTGGCCGATACTTCAGAGACGCTGGTGACAGATATCCAGGCGATCGAGGAAGCCAACCTGGACACGCTGGGTGAACCTGTGGCTGTAGGAAGCATCGATGCAATTATCGTTCCTGCTGCAGATCCAACGAGTGCGGTTCAGATCACCCTGCAGATAATTTTCGTGAACATAGCAACGACGATAATGGGTGGTTCGGCCTGGAATTCCTTCGATGTTATCAGTTCGGGGGGTGATTACGTTAACGGAGTGATATTCACCGATGCGTACTCTATCGGTCATACTTCGATGCCGCAGATCGATTTCGCCAACCACTACTACTCTGCCTATTCCCGCATGCCGGGCCGAACCGCGACCTTTGCATTCGATGCCGCAAGACTGGCACTGGCTGCCTGGCAGATGGTGCCCTCAGGCACGACGGGATCGGACAGAAAGCGGGCGATGCGACGGTGGCTCTCCGGAGTAAGCGCATTTGAGGGTGCCTCCGGGCCGATAAACTTCAACAGAACCGGCAGGATCAATGACAATGTATTCCTGATGAGGATACAGCATGACACAATCGTTCCGCTCACCATAACTCCTGCGGCGGCACAAATTCCTCCTGACCCGCATTGATCTGTTTTGCCCTCTTCTGAATCCTCAATAAATAATCCTCTGTGGAAACCGGATCTGCCCGAGGAACTGGGCAGGAAGTCGAAGGATCTGACCGATCTGCTTTCGCGGCACAGGAGAGTGGTCGCTGCCTTCTCTGGTGGGGTCGACAGTGCATTCGTCGCATATGCCGCGCGCACGGTCCTGGGCAGAGAAGGGGTGCTCGCGGTTGTAGCAGATTCGCCCAGCATTCCACGACGTGAACTGGCCGGGGCACTTGAATTCGCAGTCCGGCACGACATTCCGTGCGAGGTAGTCGAAACCAGAGAAGAAGATGAACCGGGCTACATAGCCAACATCGGTGATCGCTGCTACTACTGCAAGCTGGAGCTCTTCACAGTGCTTCGAACGACTTTCACCTCGAACGGATTCGACGCAGTTCTGTGCGGCACCAACGCAGACGATATCTCCGATTATCGTCCCGGTCTCAGGGCAGCAGATGAGATGAATGTCGCAAATCCACTTCTGGAGGCAGGACTGACTAAAGAGGATGTACGCACACTGAGCAGAGCCCACGGTCTGGAGACCTGGGATAAGCCGGCTATGGCCTGCCTTGCCAGCCGTATCCCCTACGGTGAAAAGGTGAGTCGTGATAAACTGGCGAGGATTGAAGCAGCCGAAGAAGTGCTGTGGGAAGAAGGATTCAAGGTCCTCAGGGTTCGACATTACGGTGAGCTTGCCAGAATTGAGATAGGCAAGGATGAGCATCACAGGTTGGCCGAACCGGAACTGCGGGGGCGGATCTTTGAAGGGATCAGAAGCACCGGCTTCGAATCTGTCGAACTGGACAGTGAACCTTACAGGAGCGGGCGACTCAATGAAGCTCTTGAGAAGGAGAAGTAAGGAGCGTGCCAGGTCATGAGTGAATCAATCGATCGCAGTGCCGCGATGGAAGAATTGTTTGACCGGGAGATCAGCAGGCGCACTGCACCCGGTCACGGCTGGATTGACGAGGTCCGCGAGTCCTTTGTAGCTCTCTGCATCAAACTCGAAGAGATAGTGGAGGCCGGTAAAACGATATTTATCTGCGGCAATGGCGGCAGCGCCGCCCAGGCGCAGCATTTCTGTGCAGAAGTTGTCGGAAGATACCGGAGGGACAGCAGACCGGCCCCGGCCGTCTCCCTTACGGTGGATACTTCTGCCATCACATCCCTCGGCAACGATTTCGGCTTCAATGAGATTTTCCTGCGTCAGGCTCAGGCTCTGATGCGGGAGGGTGACCTCCTCATCGGAATCTCAACTTCAGGAACTTCCGCCAATGTCGTTGAAGCCCTTTCGTGGGCGCGAAAGAATGGCCATGCAACTGCAGCTCTGACGGGTGAGGGTGGGGAAACAATGGCTACTATCTCCGATTTCTGCATCGCGATCCCCTCCACCGAAACAGACCTGATCCAGGAGCGGCATCTGGTCCTGCTCCACATCCTCGCCGAGGTGGCAGAGCGGGTGCTGACCGCAGAGCAGTGAAATTCCGGGCTCAGGCCAAGATCAATATCGGGCTCCGTCTGCTGAGACGCCTCGAAAGCGGTTATCATGAAATTGAGACCTTCCTTCACACGCTGGATTGGGGTGATGAGGTCGTACTGGAGCCTTCGGAGGGAATAAAGCTCGATATCAGGGTTGCCGATGACGCTCCCCGGCCGGATTCCTTTTCTGAGATCCCGGGTGATTCCAGCAACCTCGCCTGGCAGGCAGCCGAAGCATTATCGGAGGCAGGCGGGCTGCCTGGTGTTTCTATTACCATCATCAAGCGGATTCCTCCAGGCACAGGCCTGGGTGGAGGTTCCAGTAATGCGGCAACAGTCCTGACGGGGATGCTGGAACTGTATAACCTCCAATCGGAGTCGCTGGAACTCGGCGAAATAGCACTGAAACTGGGTGCCGATGTGTCCTTTTTCCTCAAAGGGGGCTATGCCCTGGCCGAAGGAGTGGGCGAAAAACTCACCCGTATTGAGCCTGCCGCAGGTTTACCGGTTATAGTGACCTTCCCCCCGGTCAGAATATCAACAGAGTGGGCATATGGAGAATCCAACTGTACCTTGACACGAACGGGACAATATCGCGAATATCACTCCTCTTACCGGGGATTGATCGAAATGTGTTCCCGGCAGGAATTAGTAAATGATCTGCAGATAACGGCAGTTGAAGCCCACCCGGAAATTGCCGTTCACATAGCGGCACTGAACGAATCGGGGGCCCGCTTCGTTTCCATGACAGGAAGCGGGTCTGCGGTGTACGGGCTCTTCGACAACGATGTGGATGCGGTTGCGGCCGCCGGAAGTCTGGCAGCCGACGATATTACGACCGTGAGGACAATTCTGCAGTAATGACAATGCATCTCAAACCCGGGGCTCAAAACACCTGCGGGGGATGGAAGGTACCCCAAAGTGAAAATAACCGAGGTCAGGATTTCACTCTGCAACGAGGACAGACTTAAAGCATTTGCCAACGTCACCTTCGACAACGAATTCGTGGTCCGGGGCCTGAAGATTATCGAAGGACGTAACGGTCTCTTTGTTTCAATGCCCTCAAGAAGGCGTTCCAACGGAACCTACCAGGATATAGCTCACCCGATTACCAGCGATATGAGAGCCAAGCTGGAGTCGGAGGTTATATCCACATATGAGGCCGAATTAGAGACGGCTGGCCAGCAGGATTCTGAGCAGGGTGCTGAGCAGGATACTGAACAGGATGCTGAACAGGATACTGAGCAGGATGCTGAGCAGGATGCCGAACAGGATACTGAGCAGGGTGCTGAGCAGGATACTGAACAGGATGCCGAGCAGGATGAGCCCAGTCCCGATGAAAAGTCTTCTGACTCCAATGAAGAATCCTCTGGCTCCGATCAAGAATCCTCTGACTCCGATCAAGAGTAAAAGACGGACATTCCACGATCGGAGCACCAATCTCACACAAGCTGGGGTGTCGACTAATGGCAAGTCCCCGGACTTTGGATCCGGCAATCCAGGTTCGAATCCTGGCACCCCAGCCAGTATTTATGCGGGTTCATGAAGCATCCGGATAAATTGCCGTGATTATTCCGCCAGATTTCAGACAATTTTTATAGCATTAGTATTATAATACCGGATGTAATTAGTCATTTCCTGATTTTCCCGCTCTGTTCGAGGAACTTATCGGTGAAGTAGGATTGGTCGATCATAGCTCTCCTTTGAACTGTGTAATCCGTGAATATCTTGACCAACATAAAATTCAAAATATCACTTAACTGAAAGTATATCATACTTGCATGAGGTGTGTTGACGATTCAATGTCAAGATTAGCCGAGCTGTTCCAGGAGGGGTGAGGCCGAGGCGGTGGGTGAGAGATCGGCATAATTGCACTTGAAATTGTCTTATCCTCATATTAAAATTTCGATGTGAAAGCATTTTCGCCATATATTCGCCACAATAAGTTGAGCACCGTTGTTTTAAAATCTACTAGATAATGGAGGCCACATGACCGCGCTTGTTAATTGCATAGTATCACTTGGAATGTTCTCAACTGAAAGAGCTGTTGAGATTGCAAGCACACCCGAACCATTCGTTGGATTTATTAATGAGAGTTTTGTTGTTGCACCACCTTTATCTGGTAATGAGAAAGTTGATGGAAAAGTCGAAGCATATTATATCGATCAAGAAGGGAATATGGTGCTCATAGATGTGCCCAGCGATCCTCGTCAAAGGATTTGGGTTGATAATAGATTAGTTGAAAAAAGAGGATAAGTTGAGCGTTCTATGTGATAAAGATATTAGAAAAGCTATTGAGGATAAAAGGCTCATTATCGATCCAGAACCTGATTTAGAGTATTATGATCCGACCTCAGTCGACTTAACTTTAGATGATAAATTTCTTCAGTGGGATTTTGAGGCTATAAAACTAGCTTATGGTGAAATTCCCCCCCTCGATATTCATATTTCTAATTATGTTCATTTAGCCACTCAATTTACCAAGGAAGTTGAAAAAGAACGGG